>NZ_JAKJTB010000019.1:0-144770 GCF_050337565.1 Vibrio kasasachensis
GCGGATCGCTTGGGCTGTCATAACCAAAAACGAAGAGTATCAACCAACATAAAACAACATACATCACCAACCCTTTGCAAAGTACGTAGTGAGATGAATAACAGGATAAATCCTACACGTTGAAAACCTTCTGCTCACACTGGCTTTTAAAGTCGATAAGGTGATTAGGACTTCGTGTTCGACTGCCTCATCTTGGCCAAGGCAAAAGCCGCTAAAACAGGCCGTATATATGGTAGTTAACCTGCGCTTTTAATCATACTGCTGACTTGCAAAACTGGGGGAGACCATATATGTGAACAACGCTGACACCTTGCCTAAAGCATTGTGCCATAAACACTAAACTTACTTGAAGTAACGGCGCCAAGCGTTGTGAATCACTCTTAAATTTATTGTTAGGCTTTCATGCAGCTTTTAATTTTTGCATGTGCGAGCTCAACTATCGAGTTAACTTTCTGCTGAGTTATTACTCCTGAGCCAATATCTTCCAACATCAATGCTTCAACCTTAGAGGTACTATCTTGAAGGGTTACACCGCTAGCTATTGAAGAAATTGACAATTTCCGATATGTATCTGGATAATGTTCCAATGAATCATACGCACAGTTTGCCATTTTTTTCGTAGTTGTCTCCAAAATAAAGTTGAGAAGATCAGGCTCTAAATCAGGCATGCGCTCTTTCATGCGAATGCGCATTGTTGGCATAACTTCCTTAGCGTAGTTTTCGATGTATCGACTTTTCAGGTTAACACTTTGATCGGCAATCGCTGGCACAGCAATTATCGATAGACTCAACAAAATCAAAATTTTCATATAACTCCTTTTAGCCTAACGCCGCGTTAAGTAGTGAGCAACGCTAGCCACTTTACCTAAACCATTGCACCGTAAACACAACACTTAGCTGAAACCAAAATCGCCGAGCGTTGCGAATCTGTCTTAAACGCTTTGTTATGTGTTTTCGTCGTCACCAATGGATAAATCTAATTTACCATCTCTGTAGAGCTTCCATTCTTCCCAGGCTTCTGGGGCATAGATGTCATGATAGCCACGCTGCTTTAGAAATGCAGGCATGCCAGATAGAGGCTGGCTTACTTTTGTTGCTTTATCTCTTATTCTCAAAACTTCAGTTTCTGAAAGAGGCCGCTTTGCAATTTCCTCTGCTCTGGTTAACAAGGCAACTAGAGCTGGAATATAAACATCCACTAATTTTTCTTGATTCATACCTCGAAATCCTTTTACACATAACGCCGCGTTAAGTGGTGAGCAACGCTACCACCCTACCTAAAACTATTGTGCCGTAAACACTAAAGCTGAACCAAACTGAAAATGCCGAGCGTTGGGAATCCGTCTTAAACGCTTTGTTATACGAATTGATCCCCATAGCTCAGTATCGCTTGTTCTGGTGTATCTTCTGGTGTGAGAGCAACTCTACAAGCCAAAGACGAAGACAATTTTTCTAAAAACTCTAGTAAAACCTCAAAGTCCGCCTCACTACTTACATCACGAGGCGATAAATCTAATTCAATTTCGGTTTCTATAAAGAAGTGGCAATTGAGACAAAAATTAGCATTTAGCTTAATCGACAAAATCGTCGGCTCGGCATCTTGTAAGTTTTTGATTGAGGAAAAAGTGTCGGGAAGACTCTGCAAATTTCCACCATGCCTAAACGCAATTTCATACTTTGATAGTTTGATGAAATCAAGAAACTGATCCCATTTAGCTAAGTTGATGTCCTCAATGTAAACATCCCTTAAGCTACCATCAACTTCAAACTCTTCTTTAAATTGAGTCCATTGATACATAACTTTTTCACCAAATTTACTAGATTCGTATAACGCCGCGTTAAGTGGCGAGCAACGCTACCACCCAGCCTAAACCATTGTGACATAAACACTTAAAATAAAGTGCCCCGAAAACACCATGCGTTGGGAGTCCGTCTTAAACGCTTTGTTATAACCACATATTTTCGTGGACTTCATAGTGATTAACATGATGGTCTGGATTTAATTTATATTTCTCATCTTCTGGATACAACTTGGCAATACCTATATCCTCACCCGAAAATGCCTTGATACACTCAAGATCTTTCCAATACGTCAGTAGCGTAATTTCAGCATTATCACCTAAATCTCGATTAAAAATTTGTGCTCCAAGAAAGCCAGCTGTTCCCGACGTATCTTTAATACCTGTTTCATACAGGTAAGCAATAAAGCCCTTTTCATATTCTTTTGGGCATGTAGCCTTCCATTCCCTTGCTATCATAAATACTCCATTTTATCCCGTGGTTATAACGCCGCGTTAAGTGGTGAGCAACGCCAACCACCCTACCTAACCCATTGTGACATAAACACTTAAACCAAAGTAAGCCGAAAACGCCATGCGTTGGGAATCCGTCTTAAACGCTTTGTTATGCGCGTTTTTCTGAGGGACTTGGGTAAGCCCGTCCTTTCGCCTGTGAGTCTGACGCTATAGACGCATGTCTATGAACCCAAACCCAACGTTCTATTTTCTTTAAAACCACACTCCAACGAATAGGTACGCTAATTGCGCCACTTCCAGTATTTAAATGAATGGTTAAGCACTGTGAAACAACTGCATAACCGTCGGAAATTACAATATCCGACCAGCCCCACACAAACTTAGTTGCGGTTGCTTCTGCGAAATTTCTAAGAAATAGCGCCTTTACTGACTTAGTACCGGAACACAATTCATCTTCACCAGTGCCAATAACAGAAATATCATCACTAGAATCAAATACTAACATCAATGCATCTATATCTTTGGCACAGTACGCTTTCGCATAATCTCCCAATGTAGAAACGATCTCGTCTAGCTCTTGCATGGTACACTCCTCTGTTAAAGTGAAGTGTAGACCAACGCGGCATAACGCCGCATTAAGTGGTGAGCAACGCGACCACCCAACCTTAAACCTTGCCACATTCAGCACTAAAGCAGACCTAAACTGAAATTGCCAAGCGTTGAGAATCCGTCTTAAATGCTTTGTTAGGCAATAGTTCCAATTTCCTGCGTATAGCCTTCTGATACTTGCACTTCAGTCACTGATGTCTCGGGATAAACCCAATTAGTCCAATTTTCAATAAGCCAGGTCTTGCTAATGGCTTGAACTTTTCCTTTCGCTCGTGCCTCTAATGGCAGCCCGCCTTCATGGTGACCACTTTTATAACCGGTGGTGCAAACAAGAGAAAAACCACTTTCGGAAGCTGAGTCTAAAAACAGCATAAAATCGACAACAGGTTCGAATGGATAAGTAGCAGGAAATCTAAATACAGTTCCCCGCCACAAATTCTCATCTTCCAATTCCACTAATTTTTTCCATTCCATAACTGCATAATTCCTGATATTGCCTAACGCCGCGTTAAGTGGCGAGCAACGCTAACCACCATACTTAACCCTTTGTGACATAGACACTTAAACTAAACTGACCCGAAAACGCCATGCGTTGGGAGTCCGTCTTAAACGCTTTGTTATGTTGTAACTTAAGGCGCCTTCGTTTCTATGTTTAACTGTCCTGCCAAACCTGCCTCTCGATGAACGCCTAGAGCCTTGAATTCTTCCGATGACGTCATTTCAAGGAGAGCTTGTCGTGATGGATACCTAACGATTACAAATGAATCCCAGATGTCTTCAACCTGACCTAGAATTAGCCCCGTAATTTCCGAATAGAAAACCACTTTTGCACCGTATTTCTCAAGAATCTTTGCCATCGGGTGACCATACAAATCGTATGCTTCCCTACCCGTTAAAGTTGATTCCCGACCATCTGCATATTCCGCTTTTTCTCGAAATTTGAACAGGTTCAGCAAATGAATTTCACCAGAATCAGGTGAAGATTTCAGTCTATCCATCTGACTATCTGATGGGTAAAGTTGATTAAGAACTTCCATTTTTCCTCCTTCAACATAACGCCGCATTAAGTGGTGAGCAACGCCTACCACCAAGCCTAACCCATTGTGACATAAACACTTAAACTGAAGTAAGCCGAAAACGCCATGCGTTGGGAATCCGTCTTAAATGCTTTGTTAGGCTTGTTCTAACCAATACCTTTGATTCTTATCATACAGATAACCTAACTGATTTAGCCTGTCTAATAACGTCGCATACTTACCTCGATAATATAGAAACATAATGTTATCGCCGCTCAAAATATCATAACGCCTTACAACTGCGGCTAAGCGTAGTAAATGCAGATCAGCCGACTGCATTAACTCCTGCCCCATCAATGTTTGCCATTGCTTTTCACCTTTTGCTTTCTCGTCTTTTTTAGGGACATGATTTTCGTAAAACGCACCGAAGAACTCTAAACGTAATATTTCACTGTATCCGTAATTATTCCCTTCGAACTCAAAAGTGATGTTGTGACGATTAAGGCACTTATCCAGATCTGCTTCAGTTTTTTCTAGGATGATTAGTAATGACCTTTGCTCTGAATCAATTGACTGTTGTTGCAACTGCTTCTGCTGTAGGTGCAGTGTTTTCAATAGTGCTACAAAAGCCAATGCAGATATCAAAGGACCAGCGGTACCAGAAAGGTATGAACCATAAGCACCAATAAAAGAAGTGTTAGTCTCTAAAACAGGTATACTTAGAAACGGTAGTATAGACAAGACCAATAAACCTAAAATGCCTAAAACAATTAACCACAGATAAAATTTCACATTTTCTCCTAAAGCCTAACGCCGCATTAAGGTGTGACGCACGCTTGCCATACTGTGAGCGAAGCGAACCGGCAAGCGTAAGGAATCACTCTTAAATGCTTTGTTATACGAATTTAGAACGGGATATCATCTTCTAATTCAAGGCCTGGTACAGATATAAATTGCTGAGGAGGCTTAGGGTGCATCGCTACATCAACTTGTTCTTCATTGTCTAATACATAGTCAATGCCATCTTGAGTTAATTTATACCCATACCACTCATTACCATTGAAATCTGAATCAAGGGCTCTTTCAATCAAACGCATTCGCTCAAGTTTAATTAGCGCAAGATTTAGTTTGTATGGTTGTAAACCATTAGATAAATTAAATGAAGTTATAAGATCATTATCAGTAGCTGTCGAAAGCAAGTTACCGAGTATCACTAACATTGATTCTGAAACAACATGTTTTGGTGAATGTTTAGAACCCACAGGCTGATGCAAGTCGTCTTTTGATTTACTGTGAAAACTACCCAATTCATTTATTTGCTTCAAAAACCTAGTACAAGCTGCATTTACCGCAGATTCGAGGTCGCCATCACTGCGGTTTGGGTCATAGTCATTGACGTTGACGCCCAATAAATCGGTAGGCATATGTAGCTTTTCATCACGCGGTTTCAAAATAAAGCAACGATCTTTCCCTAGCGCTCCAATGAAAAGACCTAATTCAAATATCACATTATCTCGGACAGTTGGCTTAGGATTGTCTCTCATTACTGTTAAGTCTTCAGGACGAAATATAAAAAGAGCAAAGTCGACATTTTTTGATTTTTTAGTTAGGGAAGTAAGTGTATCGCCACCCGAATTAAATATTTTGTCCCAAATTGTCACTTCAACCTTTCTATCAAGGCAGGCATTGCATGCGCTTGCAATATCATAGCTTTCTGAAGATGAACCAATAAACAAACGAGGCTTTTTCATATAATGCAACCAGTAGAGTTAATGCCGCCAGTATACCATATTGAACGTCAGGGTATGAAACTGAGCGAATTTGTATAACGCCGCGTTAAGTGGTGAGCAACGCATACCACCTTACTTAAACCATTGTGCCGTAAACACTTAAGCTGAATCAAACCGAAAATGCCACGCGTTGCGAATCCGTCTTGAACGCTTTGTTATGTTCGTGAGCTTGAATATTTGAAATGAACCTTGAGCACCCCGTTTAAAGCAAGAGAAGATAGACTTACTGCTCCTTTTTCTGGGACTTCAAGGTCATTGCCTTTCAAACGAGCGGCTTCTTCATTGTTAGCTAAGAGTATCCATTGATGATCGAAACCAGCCACTTTCGCCAGGTAAGAGCGAGCATCAATAGCATCAACTAAAGTTTGAATAGTTGAGGTCTCTGGCAATTCTAATTTTAAGAAGTGAGGAGCATCGCAGTCATCTCCCATACATACACTATCTCTTGTTAGTTTGACTCTCAGCATAAAAACTCCAATAGAACATAACAGCTTATTAGACAGAAAAATTCTGTATTTAAATTTAATATTATTCTATCTAATATCTTAATGGCGTTAACCCTACCTCGTTTTAATTAAAATTAACAGTGAGTTACGGGCTGCCACTTTCAGTATGCATCCCAAAATGCAGACTTTTTCTGTATAGCATGAATCAATGTGCCAAACCGCAAAGCATGTGTGTATAACCAGTTAAAAATGAAATGAAAAATTCACCGTTTTTATCTTAGTTATGTAATACCAACTATCACGTTTTGGGGGGGAAACTGAGTCATCAGATAAACAAAAACCACCTTCCGGTGGCTTCGGTTTATCTTCATCACTTACTACATTAACTCTCTAGCAGCATGGTCAACGCATCGAATAGTCGGTCAATTTCTTCAACCGTGTTGTAATGCATCATACCAATGCGCAGCACACCACCGCTTTGCTCTAAACCAAGTTGCCGCATAATTCCCAGTGCGTAAAAATGACCACTCCACAAACAAAGGTTTTGCTCGCTCAGTGCTATCGCAACATCTTGGGGTGAATGCTTATCAAACGTCAACGCAAAGGTCGGTGTTCTTTGTTCACTACTTGCGACATTTCTTCCGATCAACGTCACGCCTTTCAGTGCCCATAGTCGCTGTAAAAAGTACTTGCTCAATTCGGTCTCATATTGATTATAAATCGCAAAGCTTTGTTGCAATCTTTGACGCAAGCTTTTGTTTGAATCCCCCCATTGCGCCAAGTAATCAATCGCAGCAATAAGCCCAGCTATTGCTTCAAAGCTTTGCGTACCTGTTTCAAATCGTCCTGGGCCGAGATCGGGGGCGGGCTCCACTTTATAGGGCTGAACGGCGTGCAACCATTTGGGCGCGATGTAAGCAATACCAATATGAGGACCAAAGAACTTATAGGCGGAACAGACTAAAAAATCACACTCTAATTGCTGCACGTCGATCAAATGATGAGGAGCATAATGTACTGCATCGACATAAACCTGAGCACCTACCTGCTTTGCGGCTTTGACCACAGGGGAAATATCCACAATTGAACCCGAAGTATTCGAGGCTAATGTCAGTGCAACTAAGCGAGTTTTCGGGTTAATAAGCGACAAAAGGTGCTCAATATCAAGGCTGCAATCTTCCGGTTTAACCCGCGCTTCTCTCACCAAAACTGATTTATCTGCAGCGGCTTGCTGCCAACTGCTCACGTTGGCGTAATGATCTAACGCCGTGACTATAACTTCGTCCCCTTCCTGCCAAGAGCGGCTAATAGCACGACTTAGGGAAAATGTTAATGTCGTCATGTTCGCGCCAAATACGATTGAATCGGCACTCGGCGAATTCAGCAGAGCTTGAGAAGTCATGCGTGCATCAGACATCAATTTCATGGTGATTTGGCTAGAAAAATAAGCACCACCTAAGTTCGCATTGAAATGCCCAAGGTAGCTTGTCATTTCTTCTAGCACTGATGATGGAACTTGCGAGCCTCCCGGGCCATCAAAAAAGGTAACCGGTAGATCGTTGTGGCATTGGTGTAGTGCACCAAACTGCGCCCGTACTTTATCAGGAGTGAAGTTCATCAATCCCCTCCTTTGCAGTGAGTACAAATAGATCCATGTGCCCGCCTTGCGCATTGTCAACTGTACGAATTGGGCAGGCGTTATGCCACAGATGTTTGTCAGCTAACAACGCCACCTCGCCATTTTCCAACACTTTACAGAAGAATGGGGCCTCATGACTATCGCTGTACAGCATGATCTCACCACCAACGATGTTATGACGACCAATGCCAATCAACGCAATATGATCAAAACCATCTTGGTGCACACCTTCTGGAGCAACTTGTGTCTCATCAAATATCGCTGAGATGCGAATCTGATGAATTTCAATTTCCTGACCATTCGGCAAATCGTTACTTTCAACAAACAGTCGGCACATTTCACGCATTCCGTCACTTGTTAGCGTTGCATCAAGTAACGATTCAAATTGGCGGATGATGTCACCTTGAAAGTGGTTAATCTCTTCAGATTGAACAAACTCATTCTTATCTGTCGCAACAACCTTATCATTGATATAACGAACCACAGAATAGCGTCGAAGACGATACTCACCATCAGCATGGCTGGTATGAGGTAACAATTGAAACGATGGCGATAGTTGGCTTATTGCCTCACCACTTAGACGAGTGATCTGCAATGTGCTGTCGTGGTTACGTAACATCATCTGCTCCTTAATGAATTGCACAACCGTTGGTGTTAACATTTTATTCACATACACCTTTGCGCATTAATTCGGCTAGATCAACACTTAGCAGTGCATGTATCTATCAAAAATCATAATTTAAAACATAAAACCATCACAACAAAGATCAGTAGTGAATGATTTCAATTTAGCCAATTCAGCTTAAACAAAACTAGAATAGTTCACTAGCACGTTAGATTAATGTCACTAAATTCAACAAATTAAACCGTAAAATAATGAAGGCTGTTTTTAAGCACTTACCTTTAATCGATTTCAGATCATATCTGAAAAAGTAAAACTCGATTACTCGCATAACAGACGTTAACGCACAAAAACTCTTCCCCACATAGGCGATGTTTTTACCGGGCTTAGTTCTGGTTCTATACCCGTCACACTTGAAGTTGCATCAGTGTTGGCTGTGTTCGTGCGCCCCAATCATATAGTTCATCTATGCTCAGGAGACTTTCTTATTTACCGCATAGCTGAATCTTCAAGTTTCTTGGGTATAAGTTATTGCGATTTATTTAATTACTCTGGCTTGAATGTCCTTTTCCTGTCCCCATCATTTCTATTACAATCGAACATATTCATATACCCAAGCACCCTTAATTTGGAGGTTACTTGGGTATAACAAACAGTGATTCCCACCGCGCATAAAGCGCCGCTCGGGTAAATGCTAATGGAGCGCTAATGAGCAACGTAAAACACTGCAACCTACTAATTCTTGGTTCTGGTCCTGCTGGCTATACAGCCGCGGTCTATGCTGCACGTGCTAACTTGAAGCCTGTACTGGTAACTGGCATGCAGCAAGGTGGTCAATTAACCACAACAACAGAAGTTGAAAACTGGCCAGGAGATCCTGAAGGTCTTACTGGTCCAAACCTAATGGAACGCATGAAAGAACATGCTGAACGTTTTGAAACGGAAATGTTGTTTGACCATATAAACCAAGTTGATTTTAGTCAGCGTCCATTCCGACTCAAGGGTGACAGTGCTGAATACACCTGCGACGCCTTAATCATTTCAACCGGCGCATCAGCTAAGTACCTTGGTCTAGAATCGGAAGAAGCATTTAAAGGCCGTGGCGTTTCAGCCTGTGCAACCTGCGACGGTTTCTTCTACCGTAACCAGAAAGTTGCTGTGGTTGGTGGCGGTAACACTGCGGTTGAGGAAGCGCTTTACCTATCCAACATTGCATCAGAAGTACATCTGATCCACCGTCGGGAAGGTTTCCGTGCGGAAAAAATCCTGATTAAGCGCCTGATGGATAAAGTTGAAAACGGTAATATTACTTTGCATACCGACCGTACGCTTGAAGAAGTCGTCGGCGACGATATGGGTGTGACTGGTGTGCGCTTGAAAGATACCAAATCGGATGCAATTGAAGAGCTAGAAGTGATGGGCGCATTTATCGCGATTGGTCACCAACCAAACACCGCGATGTTTGAAGGTCAACTTGAGATGAAAGATGGCTACATTGTGGTGAAGTCAGGCTTAGACGGCAATGCTACTCAAACCAGTGTTGAAGGTGTTTTTGCAGCAGGTGACGTTATGGACCACAATTATCGTCAAGCTATTACCTCTGCGGGTACAGGATGTATGGCAGCACTCGACGCTGAACGCTACCTAGACAGCCTAAGCGACAAGGCATAATCTAAAGCTCTGTTGAGTCTACTCACATTTTTTCACTAAATCCCTAAAGCCCTGCGGTATTACCGCGGGGCTTTCTTTTGTATACTCTCCAGTTCAAAAACTAAAATAACAGCAGTAAGCCTTCATAATGGATAAAAAGAAACAACGCAGCTTGAATAAGTGGCTACGTGAACAAAGTAAACTGGCGAAGCGCTGGTTACTTGTTGCGGTTGGTCTCGGTGTCCTTTCAAGTATTTTCCTGTTGGGGCAAGCAGCTTTGCTCGCTTCAATTCTTCATCAACTCATCATTGAACAAGTCGACAAGTCCACGCTGATTGGGCATTTTGCCGGCTTAGCCGTCATCGTCGCAATCCGCGCACTCTGCTCATGGGGACGTGAAATTGCTGGCTATCGCTGCGGAGAGCAGATCCGTCTTTATATTCGTCAGCTCATCTTTGATAAGCTGCGAGAGCTCGGTCCTGCTTATATTAAAGGTAAGCCCGCAGGTACATGGGCAGCATTACTACTTGAACAAGTAGAAGAAATGCACGATTTCTTTGCCCGATATTTACCGCAAATGTCGTTGGCAGTGCTCGTGCCATTTATCATTCTTGTTGTTGTGTTCCCAGTAAACTGGGCGGCAGGCTTAATTTTCCTGCTTACCGCTCCACTGGTTCCCTTGTTCATGGCATTAGTCGGTATCAAAGCTGCCGATGCAGGGCAAAAGAACTTTAAAGCTTTGCAGCGTCTTTCTGGTCACTTCTATGACCGCTTGCAGTCAATGACGACGATCCGCTTGTTCGACCGCACCAAAGCCGAAACAGATCTCATGCAAGGAGCATCTGAAGTATTTCGCTCTCGTACAATGGATGTGTTACGTATTGCTTTCCTTTCTTCCGCAGTACTGGAATTTTTCACCTCGATCTCCATCGCGCTAACCGCAGTTTATTTTGGTTTTGCCTTTATTGGTGAGCTTAACTTTGGTGATTACGGGCTTGGCGTCACTCTATTTGCAGGGATGTTCGTCTTGGTCCTTGCCCCTGAGTTTTATCAACCTCTACGAGATTTAGGCACTTTCTACCATGCAAAACAACAAGCGGTTGGCGCAGCTGAAAGCATTGTGGAATTTCTTGAAACGGATGTGACTGCGGTTAAATCCGGTAAAACACCTATTGCCGATGCCAGCAAGATCACAGTAAGTGCTCATAATTTGGAAGTGTTTAGCTTGGAAGGTAAAAAGTTGTTGGGTCCGGTTTCGTTTGAAATCACCGCACAACAAACCACCGCCCTTGTTGGTCCGAGCGGCGCAGGAAAAACCAGTTTAGTGAATGCTATTTTGGGCTTTTTACCCTACCAAGGTTCATTGACGATTAACGGGATTGAACGTGCTGAATTGGATCTCACTAATTGGCGCAAAAACATCAGTTGGGTAGGACAAAACCCCCTGCTTCTTCATGGCACCATTAGAGAGAACATCACGTTAGGTAAGCAAGATGTGAGCGACGAAGCTATCAACAATGTCCTTGAAAGTTCATTCGCTGCTGAATTTGTTCATCAACACGGTTTAGATTATCCAATCTCCGATCGCTCTGGCGGGCTTTCTGTCGGGCAAGCTCAACGCTTGGCATTGGCGCGAGCTATGCTGCAAGATGGTCAATTCTGGTTATTAGACGAACCCACGGCAAGCTTAGATGCTCACAGTGAACGTTTAGTCACTGAAGGTTTAAACAAGCAAATTGATGGGAAGAGTGCGTTGATTGTGACCCACCAACTCGCTCCTTTGCAAAACGTTGACCAAATACTCGTAATGCACGAAGGGCGAATCGTCCAAACAGGCGAATTTGCCGCTCTTGCTAATCAGCAGGGTTTATTCCAAGAAATGCTTAGTGCCAACCAAGCCCTACAGCAACACAATGAGGGAAGTTTAGATGCGTGATTTAATCCCTTATCTCAAACTGTATAAGAAACATTGGTTCGGTCTTTCACTGGGCATGCTACTCGCATTTTTAACTCTATGCGCCTCCATTGGTCTATTGACACTATCTGGGTGGTTCTTATCTGCTGCTGCCGTTGCAGGCTTAACCATTGCACGCCAAACCTTCAACTACATGTTGCCTGGGGCATTCGTGCGTGGTTGTGCCATGGGTCGAACTGCCGGGCGTTGGGGTGAGCGTGTGGTCAGTCACAACGCCACTTTCAAACTATTAACTGACCTGCGTATTTTCTTTTTCAAGAAATTAGCACCGTTAGTGCCGGGCAAAGTTTCCAATCTCCGCGATGCTGATCTACTCAACCGCTTAATTGCTGACATCGACGCAATGGATCATGTCTATCTACGTCTTATCAGCCCGATGGTGGTTGGAATATTAGGTATCACGGCACTAACTGCGCTGCTTTGTTGGTTTGACCTAACCTTAGGTTTAACCCTTGGTGCAATTTTACTCACGCTATTAATATGCTGGCCGATCTTGTTTTACAAATTGGGCAAACGCAACGGTGGTGAATTAACACAGAACAAAGCTGAGTTACGCATTACCACTCTTGATTGGTTGCAAGGCTATAGTGAACTAACCTTATTTGGAGCGGAAGAACGCTACCGTAATGCAATTTATTCCGCACAAGAAAAACTGCTAAAAAACCAACACTTCGATGCACATTTTTCCGGATTAGCTCAAGCGCTGCTAATGCTGACAAATGGCTGGACATTAGTGTTAATGCTTTGGCTTGCGGCAGATGGTGTAGCCGGAGCGCAGCCTGATCCTATGATTGCCCTATTCGCTTTTGCAACATTAGCCAGTGTTGAACTGCTAATGCCGATCGCCGGCGCGTTCCAGCACTTAGGAAAAACGCTGACTTCAGCGCGTCGTTTGAATGATGTAATTTTAGCTGAGCCTGATGTGGTCTTTCCTGAGCAGAATGTCGAACACGACAATCAATACAGCATTGAATACCGCAATGTCACCTTTACTTACCTTGATGGAAGAAACCCTGCGGTAGAAGCGATTAACCTGACTATCCCAGCGAAAAATCGAGTCGCAGTTGTCGGGCAAACCGGCTCGGGTAAATCGACCTTATTGCAATTACTGACTCGCTACTGGGATGTAAACCAAGGTGAGCTTCTAATCGCAGGAAAGCCAATTCAATACTGGAGCGAATCACAGTTACGTAAAGCCATCACTGTCGTAAGCCAGCGAGTTGATGTACTAAATGGCACACTACGCGACAACTTAATTCTCGCGAAACCTGAAGCGGACGATGATGAGATTAGCTTGGCATTGCACAAAGTGGGCTTGAGCAAACTGCTAGAAGGCGAAACCTCAAGCAAAAGTGGGTTGGATGCATGGCTAGGTGATGGCGGACGCCAGCTTTCTGGTGGTGAAAAGCGCCGAATTGGTATCGCTCGCGCGCTTTTACATAACGCGCCTATTTTATTGCTAGACGAACCAACTGAAGGCTTAGATAAACGAACGGAACAACAAATAATGGCGTTGTTCGAGAAACATTTCGAAGGCAAAACGGTGCTATTCATTACACACCGACTCGTTAACCTGAATAAAATGGATGCAGTTTGTTTGATCGAAAACGGAAAGATCGTTGAGCATGGCAATCACCATGATCTTGTCGCACAACAAGGGCGCTACTACCAACTAAATCAAACGCTATAACCCATTGTAAATAGTAACAAACACCGAATAAAAACCGAGCATTGCCGCTCGGTTTTTTCTTAGCTCTTTAGTTAGAAATCTTCGCCCTGCTCGCTCAAAATCACGCGTAGTTCTTTACTCAACTCCTGATTTGAGAACAAAGCAATAGGCTAAATTTATCATTTGTGTACCACTTAGCTTTCAATCTTTCTGGCTTAGATAGCACAAGATGAGGGAACTTCACGCCATACTCCCCACTCTCCACTTGTAGTCGGATCGTTTCCTGTCGTCCACCATTGCGCCTCCCAAGTCACCCCAGCCCAAATAACTTGATCACCAGTGTTATACACCGCGCCGGCGTCCCAATTATCGCTGCAAGAATTGCTGGCTGCTAAAACCGTCACCACCGCTGATGCGCTTGCCGTATTGCTGCCATCACTGACTGTGACGCTAAAGCTCAATGGCGTATCAACCGAGTAAGAAGCGGCGACAAAACTCACAGATGCCCCTTGCACGGTAGCATTAATCCCCGCTGGAACATCCCAAACAAACGTCAATGGGTCTAGATCCGGATCCGATGATGCCGAAGCGTCAATCACTACCGTATCACCTGCTGCAACTTGCGTTGGTGCGCTAATCACCGCGACCGGAGGTTGACCAACCGAGGCTGCGTTAACCGTCACAACAACGCTATCCGTTGCCGCTAGGTTGTCACTGTCGGTAACCGTAAGCTGAAAAGTTAAGGTTTCCGTTTGGACCACTTGCTCTGCCGTAAAGCTGGCAACAGCTGCATTCGGGTTGGTTAATGTAACTGCCGTACCACCCGTTTGTAACCATGCATAACTGACAATCGTGCCATCTGAATCCGAAGAAGCGCTACCATCTAAAGACACAGATACTGGACCTACTACAGATTGGTCTGCACCGGCAACCGCTACTGGGCTGAATGGCCCACCTGCTCCACCAGCTAAACCATCATGCATCGCGTTTAAGATATCACCATTATCGGCGTCAATTTCCCACGAGAACAATCCTGCTAAACCTAAGCCGCGAACGTAAGCACCTTTCGCTTTTACCGAGCGATCATCATCAAAAGAAACAAGCTGGCCGGTAGCTCGATTCCACACATATGCGGCTTCAGCTTGCGCATCGTAACCATATTCAAAGCCGTTCAAGCCTTGTTTATTGTCTCCCAACATATTGGCTTGCAAGCCTTTATAATCAATGATGCCTGGTTCCCACATACCGATTGCCGTCGTACCGGTCAACATACCAGTTCCGACACCTGTCATCGGATCGGTTGGGTCACTCAGCGATGAAGGCATAACTCCATCCCATCCACGACCATACATAGCTGCACCAAGCACCAATTTGTTCGCAGGAACACCTTGCGCCAACAATAGATTAATTGCATTGGCTCCCGTATAAGCAGGGCCTTGATAAGGTACGCCACCCGCATCAACACCAGTGCCATCACATTGGCCGGCACTCATGAAAGTACCACAGTTAAGTGCGGTATGGTGACCAGGCGTATTGCTCCAACCGCCATAGAAATCGTAACTCATCGCAAATATGTAATCCATATGCTGAGCCGCTTGCGCATAGTTGACATCTTCCAACTTGTCGTAACCAACACCAATGGCCGAAGTCAGCTCATAAACGCGACCAGTTTGAAGCTCAAGTTCATCAAGCATGGCGCGCAGTTCTTGCATTAGAGCCACATAAGCTGGTCCATCATTGACAGGATCACCAAGGCTGGCTGTAGTGCCGCCGCCGCCAGGAAATTCCCAGTCAATATCCACGCCATCAAAGAACTTCCATGTAGTAAGGAATCGTTTCATTGACGCAACAAACACATCACGGTTGGCTTTGGTCGTAAAATCATAAAATGGGTCAGACAGTGTCCAGCCACCAACTGATGGCAAAATTTTCAGGTCAGGATTGCGCTGCTTAAGCGCCATCAGCATCGCGAAGTTACCTCTAATTGGCGTGCTGGCATTATGCCCCGCCTGAGCGAAACTTTTTTGATATGCCGCCCACGGATCATGAACGACCACTTCATAGTCTTGCATACCCTGACACGCTTTTTGCAGTGCAGAGTATCCGGTTCCTCCTGCTGACTTTAAGCCTTCATTAAGACCACACATAGGAATAAAACCATAAAGAATATGGGTTAAATTATCGACAGGGATATTGTCTACAGTAAAGGCGCGATCATAAATACCCCATTCAACAAAATAAGTGCCGACCACTGTGTTGGCGGGCATAGTGTAACTGTTGTTATTGGGAGCAACATTCATGGTCAATGGCGCAAGGTGTGAACCATCGGTATCTGCAACCGTAATTTCAGCGGCGGTACTTTGAGTACAACCGGTGGCATCACAGGCCTCAATCACCATCTGATACACACCGCCCTGAGCGTAGCCAAAATTAGCCGTTGTCTGATTGCCAGAAATCGGTCCCGTGGCAACTTGCACACCATCAAAATAGATATTGTAGGTGTCTCCTGTAGCCCCACTCCACTGATTAAACGTCACAGCAATCGGTGCTAAATCATGATAGGTCACCATCTGGTCATACCCAGAAGTGGTTTCCATAGCTAACTCTACTTTTGAAAATTGAAGATTATTGGAGCCATACATATCAATGCTAGGAGCACTTGGCACAGCTAGCGCCGCTCCAGATAGAGCGAGTGCGACACTAGCCACACACATGTTTAAACGAATCATAGTCTTATCTCATTCCTTGAATATTAACCACCAAAACAACAACAGCAGGTGTATGACTGCTCTGATAAATCAGAACATCTCCGTTAGTATTTATTAATTGTGAAAAGTGCGATGTGAATTTGTGTCAGCCTTCGACAGGTCGCCTAAAAAGTAATCAATTGGATGATGGTATGTTACATATGCAACGAGATATTAAGCCTGTTATTTATAGTTAAGCTAATCAAAAATCCAGATGTATACCCGTCATACTTGAAGTTGCAGCGGTGTTGGCTGTGTTCGTGCGCCCCAATCACATAGTTCACCTATGCTCAGGGGACTTTCTTACTTGCCGCCTACCTGCATCTTCAAGTTTCTTGGGTATATTGAGGATGCCAGCGGCTGATCAGCGTTGTGAACAAAATCGAGCGATAGGCTGATTTTGCGATCAGATGCTGTAGTCTTTTCAAATGGTCATAAATAGAACAAGGTCAACCTTCCACGCTTTGCCTTGTTTTATATCGCTCGCCACTCCACGGACTCATTCTTTACCACCTTTCTAAATCTTTACTCCTAAAGTTGCCCCATCAATATTTGTTAATTACTTGTGAAATTTAAATTTATAGCACAAGCTGAATTGATAAATCATACAACTATCAATTTTTCAAAGATCGAAGAGGAAAACCAAATTAGAGGCTAAAACAACGAGCATCATTTCGCACAGCCCACATAGCTAAGCTACCAAGCAGCGACTGATTTCTTATATAGCGGATGCGCTGAGTATGGTCACTCTCTTGTGCCAGCCAGTACCATCAAAGCATTCTAGAGGAGATTGGAAATGACAAGCTTAGCTTTGCATTTTGATCTAGACGAATATCAACAACGGTTGATCAAAGTTCGTCAGTCTATGGAAGAGAACGAAATTGACCTGCTAATCATTCATGACCCTTCGAATATGTCATGGTTAACAGGCTACGATGGCTGGTCTTTCTATGTACCTCAATGCGTGGTGATTGGCACAACAGATGAACCCATCTGGTTTGGTCGTAGCCAAGATGCTAATGGAGCTTATCGTACGGTTTACATGTCGGCAGAGAGTATTGCTTACTACCCTGACCACTACGTGATGAACCCGCCATTACACCCTATGGAATATTTAGTCGAAACAGTGCTTGAGCCAAAGCTTTGGGATCGAGGTCGAATTGGCGTTGAAAAAGACAATTACTATTTTAGTGCCACCGCCTTCGAATCATTAACCCAGCGTCTACCGAATGCATCATTGGTCGATGCCACAGGTCTTGTTAACTGGTGCCGAGCGGTAAAATCAGAACGTGAATTGAGCTACATGTATCGCGCAGCGCGCATTGTCGAAAACATGCATAGAGTCGCGTACGATATGATTGAACCGGGGCTCCCCAAGCATTACTTGGTAGCGGAGCTAAATCGGCAAGCAATACTTGGTCACAAAGATCACTTCGGCGATTACTCGGCAATCGTACCTCTTCTGCCTTCCGGTTCTGATGCCGCCGCCCCGCATTTAACATGGGATGACAGACCTTTTCGAAAAGGAGAAGGCACATTTTTTGAAATAGCGGGTGCACATCGACGCTACCATTGCCCACTATCCCGTACCATTTTTTTGGGCGAGCCGAGTGATAAATTTAAACGCGCCGATCAAGCACTGACAGAAGCATTGGAAGCTGGACTTATAACAGCACAGCCGGGCACAACCTGTGCCGAGTTAGCCAATACGATGAATGGCATACTCGATAAAGCGGGCTTCTCACGCCAAGGGGCGCGTTGTGGCTACCCGATTGGGTTAAGTTATCCACCCGATTGGGGAGAGCGAACCATGAGTTTACGTGACAGTGACCAGACCATTTTACAAGAAGGCATGACTTTTCATTTAATGCCGGGACTATGGTTTGAAGATTGGGGATTGGAAACAACAGAAAGCGTCGTGATCACACGCCACGGAGCAAAAACACTGTGTGATTTTCCTCGTCACTTATTCATCAAGCATTGAGCTATCTTCACCGAGATTTATTCATACAACCTCGACCAGAACTGGAGTCTTAGATGAAATTAGATCGGTACGACATCAAAATACTTCAGATACTTCAAAACAACGGTCGTATCACTAAGTCTCAATTAGCTGAAAAAATAAACCTCTCTATCAGCCCTTGTTGGGAAAGAGTAAAAAAACTCGAACAAGCTGGTATCATCGAAGGTTACGGCGCAAAACTAAACGTTGCAGCATTTAACAAGCAGACATTAGTGCTGGTTGAAGTATCGCTTAAACAACACAACGCACATGCGTTTCGTCACTTCGAACAACTGATTGAGAGCACACCTCAGGTAAGCGAATGCTATGCTACGGGTGGTGGTGTCGATTACATTATTAAATTTCAATGTAAAGACATAGACCAATATCAACGCTGTATCGACAAATGGCTTGATTCTGACGTAGGTATTGAGCGTTATTACACTTACATTGTCACCAAAACCGTCAAACAACCCTGCTCTATCGCTATGGAAGACATTGAAGCGAACCAGCATTGACTGTCACAGCACACAGAAAATTTGCCACATAACATCCTTCAATACAGAAAAACTTCTGCTCTTTGTAACCTTTACAGAAAATAAACCACCTCCTGCTCGGCTAAAGTTTAGTTAACCCAATCTAAAACCACGCAAAACTCTGTCTAAACGTTAACACTGACACCTAACTCACAAAGTGTTCTTCAGAGTTAAATGGGAGGATTATCGATGAATACAGCCCGACACTTTGATATTGACGATTCAAAAGCAAATCACGAAATTATGACAGCGCTTAATGATGTAAAGCTGCTAAGAAACCTAGCCTATATCAATGGAAAATGGGTCAGCGGAAGTCAATTTAGCCCCGTATCTAACCCCAACAATGATGAAATAGTGGGGTATTTTACCCAGTTGTCCACCAGCCAAATTGTCGACGCCGTAGATGCAGCCGATCACGCGTTTAACTCATGGCGGAAGCTGCAAGCTGACCAACGTTCAGAGTACTTATTTAATTGGTATCAACTGATCCTCAATGCCAAACAAGATCTGGCTCATTTGATGGTTATTGAACAGGGTAAAACTTTCGCTGAGGCGCTCGGGGAAGTGGAATACGGAGCATCCTTCATTCGCTGGTTTGCTGAAGAAGCGAGGCGCAACTATGGTGAAACCATTCCGAGCCACATTCCTAATGCTCAGCTTTCGACGATTCGTGAACCTATTGGGGTTGCAGGTTTGATCACGCCTTGGAACTTCCCCAGTGCCATGATCACCCGCAAAGCCGCAGCAGCAATGGCAGCCGGATGCACAGTCGTCATAAAACCAGCCAGTGAAACCCCTTTTTCGGCCCTTGCCCTCGCTGAATTAGCCGATCGAGCCGGTATTCCGGCAGGGGTATTCAATGTTGTAACAGGCAAAGCCAGTACCGTTTCTCATGTATTTTGCCAGTCAGATAAGGTCAAAGCTCTCTCATTCACGGGCTCGACACCTGTCGGTAAGTTACTGCTTAGTGATGCCGCTAACACAGTAAAGAAATGCAGCATGGAGCTGGGAGGCAACGCGCCGTTTATCGTATTGCGTGATATGGATATCAAACAAGCCGCCATCGCCGCCGCTGATGCCAAGTTTCAAACGTCAGGGCAAGATTGCCTCGCCGCCAACCGTATTTTTGTGCCTAAAGAACACTACGATGAGTTTATCCATCACTTTAGTGATCTAGTTGAAAAGCAAGTGGTTGGCAATGGTGCAGATCCTGAAACAACGGTTGGACCACTTATCAATCATAAAGCGGTCGAAAAAGCTCAACAGTTACTCAATGATGCACTGATAAAAGGGGCCACCATCGCAGCACAATCTAGTACCCCCAGCGAAGGCAGTTTTTTTCCCCCGACCTTATTAACCGGTGTTACCACCGACATGGCAGTCTATCGAGAAGAGAATTTCTGCCCAATTGCCGCAGTTCTAACCTACGAGGATTTAGATCAAGTCATTGAGATGAGCAATGATACTGAATACGGGCTTGCAGCCTATGTTTACGGGCACGATATACACAACATTTGGCAATGCTTAAGAGGGCTTGAATTTGGCATGGTAAGCGTCAATTCCGTCAAGATGACTGGTCATCCCATCCCTTTTGGCGGCATGAAACAATCTGGGCTCGGTCGTGAAGGGAGTAAACACGGCTTTGATGAATTTAGTGAAATAAAATATTGCTGCCTAGGCGCTTTGCCTACTGTGAGTGGTAGCTAGATATTGGAGGATTTATGGATAAACACACTCAACACTTACTTGAAATTGATCGCCAACGTGTCTTTCACGCTTCAACGCACCTCAAGCAATATGCACATGGTGAATTAGCCGGACGTATCATCACTCACGCCAAAGGTATTCGCATACAAGACTCCGTTGGCAATGAGTGGATCGACGCCTTTGCCGGGCTCTACTGCGTAAACATTGGCTATGGTCGCGAAGAAATGGCCGAAGCGATCTACGAGCAAGCAAAGAAACTTGCCTATTATCACACCTATGTAGGACATACCAACGAAGCACTAATACAGCTTTCAGACCGTATTATTGCAATGGCTCCCGAAGGGATGAGCAAAGTTTACTATGGCATGTCAGGTAGTGATGCCAATGAAACGCAACTCAAATTAGTTTGGTATTACAATAATCTATTAGGTCGACCAGATAAGAAAAAAATCATATCTCGTGATCGTGGCTACCATGGTTCGAGTATCGCTTCAGGATCAATGACGGGCTTACCTCTATTCCACG
This sequence comes from Vibrio kasasachensis, assembly GCF_050337565.1. Taxonomy (NCBI): domain Bacteria; kingdom Pseudomonadati; phylum Pseudomonadota; class Gammaproteobacteria; order Vibrionales; family Vibrionaceae; genus Vibrio; species Vibrio kasasachensis. The sequence goes on from NZ_JAKJTB010000019.1 coordinate 21,189, forward strand.
CTCACTTTGATCTGCCTCTTGACCGCATAAAACATACCATCGCGCCTTATTATTATCATCGCCAAGATAGTGATATGAGTGAGCAACAATTTAGTGATTACTGCGCCGAGCAATTGGAAGCCATGATTCTACAAGAAGGTCCTGATACCGTCGCCGCTATGATCGCCGAGCCGGTATTAGGGACCGGTGGCATAGTCCCACCACCACAAGGTTACTGGGCGGCAATTCGCCGCGTGTTAGACAAATACGATGTTCTGCTTATTGCTGATGAAGTGGTGTGTGGTTTTGGTCGGATTGGCTCCCCATTTGGCTCAATATATTACGATATGCGACCTGACTTAATTACCGTCGCCAAAGGGCTAACTTCTGCTTATCAGCCATTATCTGGCGTCATTGTTGGGTACAAAGTTTGGCAAGCACTAGAACAAGGGACCGAGGAATGGGGCGCTTTTGGTCATGGCTACACCTATTCAGGTCACCCTTTGGGCGCAGCCGCTGCCAACTGTAATCTAGACATCATCGAACGTGAAAACTTAATTCAATACGCCGCTGACACCGGGCAATATTTACAACAAAAGATGCAGCAAGTGTTTGCTGAACACCCCATTGTGGGAGATTCACGAGGTGTTGGCATGTTACATGCTCTTGAATTCTCAGCAGACAAACAACATCGCACAGCTTTTGATCCTAACTTAAAAGTTGGTCCTCAAATCGCGGCAGCTTGCATGGACGCGGGGCTTATCGCTCGTGCCATGCCTCATGGTGATATCCTTGGGTTTGCACCGCCTTTGGTGACGACCAAAGACGAGATCGATATCATGGTTGATAAAGCTCACCAATCGATTAATAAAGTGATGGATGCACTTGTCACGAGTAAGCAATGGCAAGCACGATAAGATAGCGCCTTATCAAGTAACAGACTGAGACGATTTTCTCCAGTCTGTTACTTGGTTTCACGTTCGAAGAGCACGTCTTTCAACGCAAACATACCGTTCAACGCAGCTGGGAAACCTGCATAAACCGACATTTGCAGTAGCACTTCCTTGAGCTCTTCCTCGCTGCAGCCAACGTTTAACGCAGCGTTCAGATGCACCTTTAACTGCGGTTGACAGTTACCTAAGGCTGCTAACGCCGCTACCGTTGCAATTTCCCGCGACTTTAAATCTAAAGCTGAGCGTGTATAGATATCCCCAAATGGATATTCAATAATAAAACGGGCTAAATCAGGACAGATATCTTGCAAGCTTTCAATTACTTGATGCCCTGCCTCACCATCAATCTTAGATAACTGCTCCATACCTGCGGCAAATCTTGAACTTTCCATTGATGCACTCCTATAAGTAAGTAGAAGTACCACTTTACAAGTTAGAGTTAACTCTAAGTCAACCCACTTTGTTGGCTTTGTACAAGCCAATTTTCTCTTCAAGAGCGTCCAAATGGGATTGCTGCAATTCAATATGATTTTTCAAATTATCTTTGTGCTTTTCTAGTAACTTTTCTCGCTTCAAAAGCGTGCTCGACCCTAGCTCACGCAATGTTGCGTATTCTAGAATTTCAGATAACGGCATACCCGTTTCTTTTAAACGCTTAACAAAACAAATCCAATCCAAATCTTTGCTTGTATAAGCTCGGTGACCACTCGTATTACGCTGCACATTTTTAAGTAAACCGACTTTTTCATAATAGCGAAGAGTATGAGACGACAACCCGACCAAATTGGAAAATTCTTTCATGTTCATAGTTTCGCCTCCTAGGTATAACCAGCCGCTCTTTCAAAAGCCGGCGCCGTTAACCAATATTCCAATGTGCCACGTAAACGGTACAGCTCTCAATCATTGTTTGTTATTTATTACCCAATGCGATCGTTTCTATATTGCTGACCACATTAGATTCAAAGTCATAATCAACAACCTGCAAACTTGAAATTTTGCCTGTAATACAGAATTCTTTACTATTCCACTCCCTTGCCATTTCCTGACATTGCTTAGCATTCAGGCTATTGCCTATCCCTATGTGGGGAATAAAATCTATATCTAAGCGTAGGTTGTCTTCCAAAATATCACTGTAAAGCTTGTCATGTAATTTAATTAAATCGCTGAAACCCTCATCGGGAACAAAAAACGTGTGATAGTAATCATTGAATGCATCCTTATTGATCGTCGAGCACCGTATATTGAATACAAATGGCATAAACTCGCGGGCTTTCAACGCTATTTCTTGTTTGAATCTATCGATAGGAATATCAAAAACAGGGAACACTAAAGTAAAGTGTGGTTCTACAACTCCATAAAACAAACCATCATTCTTAGCCCTGAAAGATTGAATTTTGTCATAATCGAGAACTGATAATTCAGGAACAGCGATAACCAAAAGTGCCATACTCACTCCTTACACATAACCCATAATATTTAATTTAGCCAAGTGATAAATCTTGCTCACCAACTCTGGCATTCTTCCTTAACGCTAAAATTTCTTTATAAAAGATACAATAGAAAAAAGGGAACATAACTGCCATCACGAGTACATAGCTCACTTTATATCTCATCGGCATCACAGGTTTTTTAGGCGCATCGAAAACGTTGTAACCTGTAATAAAGAACATAATGAGTACGTAAAGTGTGGCTATTTGACCAACTGCTAGATAAGCGTAGATTGCAGTTATTTGACCGACTGCCAAATAAGCATAAATTACTGCGGATTGCGCATCCATTTCGGTTTCTTTCTCCTAAAAACTCATAGCTGAATCATATTGAGTCTCTCAGCCTCGACCATCGTCACTTAATCATATGAGAGAACGGCGTGTAACATATGCGATGATAAAATCACAAAGCACAAAGTTTAGTCAAAAGTACTGAAGTCGACCTCTCTAGTTTCTTCAACACTCACAACTTGGGTGCCTGCGATGAGGTCATGTATGCAGCGTCTGTCTTTGCGGAAAATAAAAAGGATATTCACTGTTTGTATGCCGCTGCCAACGATCGGTATATAGCCCAAAACTGTCATTGGGAGTGTTCGTTTTAAAAGTAGCATCGGTAACCCTATCGGCTTGCCATCCAAATCAACAATTGCAATCTCAAAGACATTTTTGCCAATTGTTTGACCTTTTTTATGCAATAGATACCCATGGCAAAGGAGATATGAAAGCCATACGTAAATCGTGACAAGCACAGTCTCCTTGAAGTAAATGTCACCTGATGACAAAACTCTTCCACCAAATTCAGTGTAAAATATCACAGGCACCATGAACGCAATCAGAAGTATACCATCAAGAGTCGCCGCCCAAAAACGAGCCCACCTCGAAGCTAATACTATTTCAGCTCTGTTTATTTCTTGTCCCATTACTTCGTCCATGAATAACCTCCCTACATTTTTTCCCCGACTTGCACTGATGCATATAACGTAAAATCAATATCAGCAGAATTAGCCTAAACTGGAATAACTCACACCAAGCAAAGCCATGTGTTTCACGTCCTTAAAGGCAATTTACTGCCACTAATCTTGCTAACGTCATGCACCTTATCAACTGAGTCGGGAAAGGAGAACGCTCTGCCACCACTGGTATCTATTCTCGTGTGGTTCGTCGTATATATGCCCCGTTCTGACGATTCACCGTTACATTTTCATGCTCTATCTACGCAGCAGAGTAACGGTTAGTCATGTGCAGTAAGGTTAAATCTAGCGCCATTATAAAAACAATTGCTCATACTAAAAACAACCTTTGCTCAGCACCAGTTTACTCTCTGCTGTATTGTGGCGAAATGAAAATAGAACGACTGACCCAATTCAAATCGTTGGACCGGAGCACCCACTGATTTCTATAAATACTTTTCTATTAGAATGAGTAAAGCGGAATGCCCTCCGCCTTACTCAAGTGCTTAATTAAAATTTCGCGCGCAAACCAATCGTATAGCGACGACCTTCTAGTACTTTGTCATATTTGTCATAATCAATTTCTTCATCAAACAGGTTGTAGATACCTCCGTAAGCATTGATGGTTTGATTGAACGCGTAGTTCACACCAATGTCAGTAATCGAGTATGACGGAAGTTCTGTTTCTTCGTCTGAGCGCGAAGAATACGTAATCAAGGATTCACTGCGGTATTTGACCTTACCCCATAAGCTAAACGCTTCCGTTGGCTTCCAACCAAGACTAAGATTCAACATGGTTTCCGGAACATTGTTCAACGCATAACCTTTGTTATCACCCGTTAGCTGCTCACTATTTGTATGGGTATAACCCACAGTTGTATCGAATGAGTCAGTGAAGAAACTCACAAAGCTCTCTAGCCCTTTTAGCTCTGCCTCATCAACATTCTGATATTGGTAAGTTGCTTGATAAGCAGTACCTTGATAGCTACAGCCATATGCAGGTTTTGTATAACAGATGTTATTCTTAGTTATCGCATCTTTAAAATCGGTTTGGTAAGCCGTGATACCTGCAGACCAGTTTTTATGGTCTTGCCAATTAAGCGAGATCTCGTAGTTTGTACTCGATTCTGCTTGAAGATCAGAATTACCAATATCAGCACCGTCGGTACCGCCACCGCCGCCACCTTCAACCCAATCCGAATCCCCTTCTTTTAAATCAGGCGTACGGTAGCCTTGACTAACCCCCCCTTTTAATGAAAATTGAGGAGAAAGTTGATAGACGGCATACGCACGAGGCACGATTTCACTGCCGTAATTTTCATCATCAACAAAACGGGCACCGGTCGTTAGCCCTAAACTTTGGGTGATCTCCCAATGCAACTCACCAAAAAACGCATATTCAGAACGATCAAGCTTTGATTTGTTGTAAGCACGATCTTTGTCATGTTGAGTTTCTTGGTATTTATACTGCCCACCAACCACTAAGTTACCAAAATTCAATGGCATCGTAGTTTGAGTATTCAGCGTATGCCGAGTGTACTGGGAGGTATAGTTTCCATCATCCATATCCATGATTTCCGCTTGCCAGTAAGATGCAGTATCCAATTCACCCCAAGAGATATTATGACCAATACTATAAAATTGACGCTGAGTTTTTAGTTCAAAATCGTCACTTGCTGGTGTTCCATCTTCCCCTTGTAGCGTTTTGTCTTTAGAAGACTGTTCACCTTGAGTTGCATAAGCAGCCTCAAACGACAATGACTGCATCTCACCCAAATACCAATCTACTTTTGCCGAGTTATTGATGTCTTCAGAATCTCTAAAACCATAGCGGAATTCATCTTCATCCCGCTGATAACCAAGACCGGTCACCGTTAAAATAACGTTATCACCGACGATTGGACCACTTGCAAAATATCGAATTTGCTCACTGCTACCAAATGTTGAGTTCTCATGTAGAACAGTTTCTACGCTCACCTCACCGATCCACTTATCTAGTGAACGCTTTGTAATTACGTTAATCACACCACCAAGCGCATCGGAACCATATAACGATGACATCGGTCCTCGAACAACTTCAATACGTTCAATGGCTGAAATTGGGGGTAACCATCCAAATTCCGCACCATCACCATAACCGTTGTAATAAGCTTGACCAGAACCTTGTGGCTTACCGTTGACCAGAATAAGCGTATAATCGGAGCTTAAGCCGCGAAATGACACTTCAGAGCTGCCGCCCTTTCTACCCGTACCATCTTCTGCAAAGACACCCGGTACATCTTGCAGCGCTTCGGTAATGTCACGATAAGCTTTGTTTTCTAGTTGAGTTGAGTCAATCACCGTAATTGATGCCGGAGCCTGGCTCATATCTTGTTTATATCCCGAAACGGTTATAACTTCTGTTTCGGTCGATGAGTTCTCAGCTTCAGCTAGGGCTGATAGCGGTACAAATGAGGCTGCGACCGCCAAACTAACTAATGTGCGGTTAGAAATCCCGTACATAAAATATACTCCTGTAAATACTTCTTTTTTGAACGCTCCCCATTTAAATAGGGCAAATAATTTACCGAACTTTCGGCAGGTTATTGCTCAACTCTTTTGCTTATTTCGCAACTCAGTGAATTGAAATAAAGCTTATTAACGTTATTACAGAGCGAGACTGAATCCAGCGAGCATCCCAGATAAGCAAATCTGGGTGAATAAACTGCGTAGTGCATAACTCAGAGTTACCACCACTAAACATGCCAGTAACGTGACCAAACATATCCAGTTGGCAATACCTACCGTTACGCCATACACCAGAGATATTTGGTCAATACTAATAGCACTTGCGATTAGAGCGATTCCCCTAATGCTGTAAATATGTACTGACTTTAACGGTTTGGCTTTTGAGTAATTCCCCCAAAATTCATCTCTGTGATGCTTGGTTGCACTAGCAAAAATCAACAGTGACAAATAGCCAAACAGGATTGAACTAACCATTTGCATCACTTTTCACCCCACCTGTATTCCCATGTTGATTTTCGCGTCGACGTTCAGCATTTGGGTAGATACAGTTAAATGCACGGTAGCCAAAAAACAGTAAACTAATCGCTATCAATAGAATGCTAAGGTCGATCATCTGCACAATAGTCGGGGCGTTAAGCCAAGTGCCTACCGCTGCAATATCGCTATAGACAAAATTTAGGTTATAAATAATAAGGCTTAATAACATCACGCCGATTAGCAACAACGACTCTGCTAATGCTTTACCGTACTCTCGGAATAATCCGTAGAGAAAAGTCATCAGCCAAAAGATGAAAAAACCTTGAATCTCAATTAGTGCACGCGCTTCTACGTCGGCTGGAACCAAACGATTCAACCACATAGCCATAGCCGTCGCGCCTGGCAAACCGACTAAAAATGCGATATTTAGCCCCTTAGCTATTAATAAGCCAAAACGGATTGCTTTAGTTGTACTGTTTTTAATAGGGCGTTTCTTTAACCAGATGTGCAAGCCTGTGCCTACCATCAATGTTCCCAGCAAGCCAGAAAAGAAAAACAGCCCACGTTGAAATGGTTGAGCGTAACGTTGTAAGTGAACAGCAGTCATCACGTTGTAGATTTGAACGTTGATATTGTCATCCACTTTAGTTGTTTCAACCTTGGTCAAAACACCACTTTTAAGATCAAAATACCAACGAGTAGGGCGGGCGCGATTTAACAATGTTTGCGCACCTTGCCCCCATAGAACAACCTTCGGATCATTTGAGGAGGGGTTAATGACTTGCACACGGTCAATTCCAGCCCGCCAGATCTCTCTGCTTCGCTCGTCATTAAGTAAACTATATAAAGCGTCACCAAGTGATCTTTCCAAGTTGAGGCGAATATGGTTCTCTTGCGGTTGGGAATACTCGGAGAAACCAAGCTTTCCTCCACGAAAATCACGTAATGCTTGTTCATCTCCATCCAGTGCAGTTTCGACGCCCCAAGGCATCAGCATAAACATCAATAGCATTAAACCGCTGTAGGTAATTGCGATATGAAACGGCAGAGCTAAGACTGCGGAAATGTTATGAAAATCTAACCATGAGCGAATTTTTTTCTGTGGTTGAAATTTAAACAAATCTTTGAAGATTCGTTTATGAATTATCACACCACTAATGATCGCGACCAGCATACCGAGTGCTGCAATACCAACAACCCATCGACCAAATTCTCGGGGAACACCATATAATTCGAAATGGAGACGATAAATAAAGTCAAACAACCGACTCTCTCGAGGTTCAAGCACTGCACCTGTCGTTGGATTAAAATGAACTCTATTCCGATAATTGGTGTCACCTCTTTTTACACCGGGTGTATTCCAAAACGCGACCACACTGCTGTTGCGCCCATCAGGAAGGTTGACTGTCCAAGTTTTTGCATTGCTTGCATATATTTCGAGATAATTGAATACGGTATCTAACTGCTGTCTATTGCCTGAGACATGCAGCTCTGGCGCTTGCCAAAGCACTAATTCATCGCGATAGAAACTGAGCGTTCCAGTAAAGAAAATCAGATAACATAGCCAACCGAGCAATAGTCCAAGCCAACTATGCAACCAAAGATTTCCACGCTTTAGGTTCGGTTCTAATACCACACTAGATGACATATCCAGCCCCACCAATTGCCATTAGAACTAACGCAACTTGCACTGTTAGTATCCATGCCTTACTAAACTGGGGAGCACAGAAAGCCCAAATTACGACGGCAACCATAACTAGAAATGAATACTGTGTTGCTGCCATCACATTGGCAGCGGTTGAACCACTCCACCAATAACTAAAGCTGATAGTAAATAGTGACGCCAGAACATATCCGCCAACCCCAGCTAACACAGAGCGCAACAGTACATCCACACGCGAATGATAATGACTACCAATGCCCTTCCTATTTCTCTTTCTAGTTAACGTGTTAGAATCCATACACTTCACGGCTGATAATAATATTGAAAACCATTCGCATTTTAGATTGGTAAGCTGACCTAAACCTGACATGTAAAAAAAACTATCAAAACTGATGGCTTTTACATCTATTTGAATATGAGTGAACGGCTTTTGTGGTGCGATTTTTAGTTAGGAAGAGAAATGAAATTACTGATTGTTGAAGATCATCCGACCTTGAATGAGTTGTTAAAATCGGAACTTAGCGAGTTAGGACATGTATCAGATAATGTAATGACAGGCGCAGAGGCATTACATTTCTTGTCCGTTAGCCACTATGATGCAATTCTTCTTGATTTGGGGCTTCCCGATATAGATGGGATGCAACTCCTAAAGCAGATTCGCTCTGCAAAAGTGATTAATATTCCTGTGATCATCGTCTCCGCTCGAGATAGCTTAGAGAGTCGAGTCAACGCTCTCGATTGTGGTGCTGACGACTATGTGACGAAACCGTTTGATATCCCCGAACTTGAAGCTCGTCTACGCACTATTTTGCGTCGTACTCAAGATAGGACTGATGATGAACTCAGTTTCGGAGATTTACGGTTTGAACGCCGCCAAAGGATGTTGTATTCAGATAATGGCTCAATCGCTCTCGCAAAACGCGAAGCTATGCTAATTGAAGCCCTTCTTCAATCAGCACCACGAATTGTGATCAAAGACAACCTTGAAGAAAATCTTTACGGGCTTGATGAAACGACGTCAGCGAACGCAGTTGAAGCGTTGGTTTCTCGTATGCGTCGCAAACTAAAGATCTTAAAATCAAATAGTAAGATCGAAACAAAGCGTGGGATTGGCTATAACCTTTCTTACCAAGACTTAGCCAAATAAGGTTTGAATTGATGTTAAGTTTGAGCAAGCGTGTGCTGGTAAGTATGTTAGTTGGCTTCGTTATTGGCGTGCTGGTGGTTTCGCTATATACACTACACAGCATCAAGCAAGTAAGACGAGTTGCAGCCTATGCACAAGCAAGTGCGCTTGTCGCCGGATATGACCGTACACAAGACATCAATCAACTGCCCAGTTCTTTCAACAACGATCTTATCTCTTACACTTTGTATAGCCACAAAGGGGAAGTGCTCAGTTTCTCTGACAACAGAACGAAACCACTTAAACTAAAACCCAAGGTAGTCTACAACAACAGCTGGTTACCTGATCTAGAAACACACGGAGATCGAATTGGCGTGCCGGTAACATTACTCAATGGTGATATTTTAATGGTGTCTCAGATTGACAATACAAACCGAGTTTTAATAGAACAAGTGGTGTTTGAATCAATCAAAGTAATGTTAGTTGCACTGTTGCATCTTACTGTCTTGTTTTCGTTTATTGTTTACTGGACGGTAAAGTGGACATTGTCCCCCGTTAGAAAAGCAGCCTTGGCAACTGATAAGATCTCAGTAAGTAATCCGTTACCCATTCCAACTGAACAACAACCTAAGGAGATACTCCCCCTCATACAATCAGTCAACAGTGCTGTTGATCGGTTAACCAAATCCTATCACGCTCAGCAACGTTTTATAGCCGATGCCGCCCATGAGTTGCGCACACCACTGACAGTTCTTAAACTACGTTTAAACCGTATTCAAGACTCAAACTTAAAAGACTTAAAGCAAGCACAAGTTGACGTCGAACAAATTCAAAACCTCACAGATAAACTGTTGGAACTCGCCAGGCTAGAGAGCGTGATGCTCGCACCAGACTCACAGCCAGATAGTGTAAACATCGTTCGATTATTGAGAGAAAGCATTGCGGAAAACTATCCTCTTTTTGAACAAAGCAATAGAAACATAATCTTAGAACACTATACCCAACCTGTTACCGTAACGGGGTATCCTCATTTACTGAGTTTGAGTTTCAAAAACCTAATAGACAATGCTTTTCATCATGGAAAAGGCGACCTAAAAATTAATGCACAGAGCAACGTCGAAGGTAACATTGATATCTATTTTTCAGATGAAGGTTTAACTCCGCCAGTAGAAATACAGAACACACTGTTTAAGCGTTTCAAGAAAGCAGATAACATTAGCCGTGGTTCTGGTTTGGGATTATCAATTGTTGCTCAAGTGATGCGACATCATCGGGGTTCTGTGTCGTTCCGTCATTCTAAACATACACGAATTAGAGTTCGTATACCTGCCGCATTCAATTGATAGCAGACTAGCTTAAAACAATTAAAAACGAGATAAACCAGCAGAAACTCCGAGTGCTAAATCGCCATTTTGTTGGATTTAAGCAGCTATATATTCCGTTGAAAATGACCTTTAAAAATCTTCTGTGCACGTACTAGAACACCACGCCTTTTTGACTCTGCTTAAACACTTTGTCATGTTGTAATCTCTGATATACAATCGCAAAGTTTACAGAGCGAGAGCCCCAAAGATGCCATTTAACAACGATCTTAACCTTATGATCACCTATTTAGAGCGTTTCTGCACCGAAGAGCGCATGAATGAACTGGATAACATTTCAGACGATCAAGTTAACTTGCTTCTTGATTTCCTAACGCTAGCTCATAAATTGAAATGCGATATTTACGCCACTGGCGGCCCTAATAGCCCACTCTTTCTTGGCGTAGGCGTTTATGCTCTAGAGCAGTACAGAGCGCCTCAAGGGAACCTATTTCTAAAAATAGATTCAAACAATATTCACGTTTCATTTGAACTTGAAAGCTGCACTGAAGAAAACCTGTTAACACCAATGCGAGTAATAGACGCATTGCATTATCTGTCAGACAAGCACGGTCATTCCCTATTACCTGAAGACTATATACGCGAGAGTTGTTAGGTTTGCAGTCAAGGCGTCGATTTATACGACATGGAAAGAAGCACCTCCAATTGTCATTGAGGTGCCCGCTAGATCGGAGCAACTGCAGAGAGAGCCCCTTTTAAACACTATTGTGTAATTTTTTCGAGGATGAGTGCTACTTGTTTTTCAAATCGTTGCTTTGCACTCAACTTGTTCGTTTTAGCTATAGATATCCACTGTAATCCCGTCTCATCAATATGTTGAAATTCAATTTGGAATTCATATTTTCTGACAGAGAATAAAGCCGATAACATACCCAAAGTTAGCGCTATAGGCACAGTAAAAAGACCTAGAGATTCTGGGCAAATCATCCAAACCACGCTAGATACGACCAAGCCAATAAATATAACTCTTAATGCATGATCTTTTATCGAATTAGTTTTAATTCGAGCCCGCTTAATCTTAGACAAGGGGTACTCATCTCTCTTAAATCGGAGCGTTGTTCCACTAATCTGAAGTTCTTCCGTAATATCCACAACCCTTCCTGACATAAATAAACAGTCGCCCCAATTTATGGAGCATAAATAACGGCTATGAGGACAATGTCTGTAGAGCTGTATTGACGAGATTCTCATAGTCCATGGTTCCAAAAACCCGACTCTCAATTTTTAACACTGGAACTTCGTACCCTGTCATCTGCTCTCGAGCTTCTTCATAGTAATGATTAACTTGAGGAGATATAAATACGAGAGAAATGTTCTTAGCATACAATTCGAGAAAATCTGGCTCTATCAACGCTTGGATTGAAGCATACATTACGTAATATGGCTTACCAAGTTCATCCATATATTTTTGCATGCGTTGAGCCATCATACTTGACGTAAACCCACCAGAACACACTACAACAATAATTTTCCTATCAGCAATTACGTTATTAAGATCATAACTAAATAAACTACTCATATAACTCCCTCTACCGAAACTGCCACACGCAATTGAGACCAATTACACGTGGCACAAATAAAGGCTATTATGAACACTATTTGAACGATTGGTGTTGATCTCGTGCCCGATCTAACCGAAAAACGATATTATTATGGACAATAGCGGCAATACACTGAGGAAAATGACAATACCTGAGAAGAACAGATGAGATAACCCATTAATAATGGTAAATATACGGTTCATTTCGCCTTGAAAAAAAGCTCAAGGCGTAGCACCCACTGAACACGATCGTACAATTCACTCTACAATGAGGGCTCGGGCTTGTTCAACACTCGGAATTCAATATCACCACTAAAACTTAGCTTTTATCTTTTGTACAAAAGCCTCAACCCTCAACGTTGACGCGCTCTCACTTTTATAAAACGAAAGCATCTTGAACTGACACCCCTTAGTACACGCACCTAGCAATGCAATTTTCAACACTCGCTTTACTGGCTGCCAAAGTACGAGCTTATCAACCCACCAAGGCGATCCAAGAGTCGTGATTACTTTTACTTCTTGGAGCTTATCCAAACATGGCGTGATCGCACCTAAGTCCGATGCATGATTATATGCATGCCCTGGCGCCCATACACGATCAAACCACCCCTTTAAAATTGCCGGGAAACCAAACCACCATGTTGGGAATACCAACACCAAGGCTTCTGCTTGTTTCAACTGTTCAATTTCAGCTCCAATCAAGTCCTTATCAAAGGGGTTGATGTAGTAGCTTTGTCGCTCTTCTTTCGTTAACGTGGCGGAGAAGTCATTGTCATATAAGTCGAGCAAAGTTACTTGATAACCCTCAGACTCTAAATGATTAATTGTCTCTGTTGCTAGATAATGACACAAACTGTCTTTTAAAGGGTGAGCGATCACCACCAAACATTTCACATAAACCTCCTTGTATTTTAACCTTCATACAGTGCTCATCTTACCGCGCAAAATTTGTACTACCAACACACTGTAAATTAGTTTGAATTCTATCTATCACGACTCTTAGTACACAGATAAATGTACATCAGAACGGCTATTCACCGTTACCTAGCTAAATTTCAGCATGGAGTGCATTGTATTCTTGGCGTGTTTTGTTTTTAATACTCCAATAATAATATATATAAGCAGATGCAAGAATTAAATCGATGATTACAATTAAATACAAAACGTTTATTATTTTATAATTAACCAAGTAATGAAGCGCCACTATTGCCCATACAAAACGAACGAGACCATTAAGCAGCGCAATTTCGATCCTAGATGATACATCCTTTGAAGCATAAATAAGGATCATACCAACAAGAAACAACGCTAATCCAGCTGTATTGAGGAATAACATATTTCCACCGTCACTTGGTGGAACCCAAGGGTTACCACCAAATCCGATAGTTTTATTTATCCAATTAAATAATTTGATGTAATGTTCAGATAGAAATGGCATTGAAAATGGAAATGCCACAATGCAATTAAATACTCCCCCACCCATAATCCAACGTTTTGCCGTTATTAGATCACTCATAGTAATCACCTATAATTTATTACTAATTAAAAATGAATGACCAGCATCGAACTCTCAAGGTATTTTAGTCATTCGGTATTCAGCATTTCTATTACTATTAAATACTGATGAAATATCATATACATTCCGGTATCATTATGAAAGAAGGTACCAAAACGTACTATAGGTACCTATTAGTAACTATAGAGAGCTTTTATTTATGGATGATTACAGATCTCGCAATATTGAATGCCCGATAAGATTAGCGCTTGATCGCATCGCAGATAAATGGACTGTATTGATTGTCGTATCACTGATGCAAGAAACCAAAAGATTTGGAGAGTTGCGTAAAGACATTGAAGGTATCTCTCAAAAAATGTTAACTCAGACATTACGCGGTATGGAACGAGATGGCTTAGTCAACCGGAAAATATACCCGGTTATTCCGCCAAAAGTAGAATACTCACTAACTGAATCGGGTAAATCATTAATACCCATATTATTAGATATTCGAGATTGGTCACAAATTAATGCTGAAAGTATTTTTCTTTCAAGAAGAGAATATGACAAAAAATTAAGTGAGTCGTAGCATTAAAAACCAATAAAAAAGCAGACTAGGCTGCTTTTTTATTTCCCTTAGATTAGAGCTATACATCATTTACTTTATTGCATGGGTAATAAAACGTCGAACTTCATCGTTATCACTTGGGTTAATAAATGATGGCGTAATATTTAAAGGCGGATTAAAAATACCTTTTTCAACCAAACGATTAATTTGCGGCAAATGCATTAGCGCAGTTTTACCACACAATAGGTTTAGGAATCCGTCTTGTTTTTCATAGGCATGCAACACTTCATGGAAACCGCGCAGATAAAGATAATCTTTAGTAAAGCCCCCACCTCGATAAACACGCGCTGTAATGGTAAATGCGAGGTTCTTTTCCACACCCAAAAGATCTTTCAGCATCATAAACGTCGTACGAAATGATTTCTCTTTTATCATAGAGTCAACGGCTAATACTCGTAGCGCGAGGATCTTTAAACGCTTGATGGTTAAGTGCCCTGCCAGATACTCACTTAGTATCGCCATGCCTTCTTGTGTCATGGTATGAACAGGGCAACCTAATGAAAGTATCTTTAACGGCTGGTTGAGTGCATTCAAAGTAGTGACGAGGTGGACCCCAATTTCATGATGTGCCAACGCGTGCGCTTCGATATTCGGCACTTTCGCCGCACTATTAATTTTCACTGTCGTTTTGCTCACCAGAGCGTTGGCGATCATGTTGTCATCAACCACTAAATCGTATTGATAACCATGCTGCTGCGCAAACTGCTCCATGATGGTTTGAATGCCTTTTGCGTCAACTAGCTTCTTGTCATCGTCATCAGAATCTGGGAGGTGCAGAATAAAATTTGCGTTGCGAATGTCTTTTTCTGTCGGCTCACCAAAATAACGCAGTGAGTTGTAGAGAAAATCTTGAGTCCCTAGCGTTTGAATTTGGTCAATTTTATCGGTGTATGAAATGATCACATCTTCATAGATACGCTGCAGGTCGGCATCTTCTACCTTCTCAATCGCTAAGTTAAACAACTGGCGCTTTAAATGAAATGCATTGCAGTTGTTTGCTTTGTAGGTAAATTGGGGTTCAACTGAAAAATGACGCTTAAAAAATTCGTTTTTTTGCTCATTATAATTCGTCGGGCTAACCGCACTGAGTACCTCAATACCATTCACCAACGAATAGAGTTTATTGTCTAACGCTTTGGCATGCTTTAGCCCTGCATGCGCCAATGGGATTATGTTTTCTCTGTTCATATACTACCCCTAAAAACTTTCCATATAAGAAAAAATCGTGAATCCATCACGTTTAGGGCATACTCCCTATTGACAATATGCGCTTGTTTATTTTGCACAACAATTAGCTAAGAATGCCTTTTTCTCACTCAGTGAGAAGTAGCGCGCTTTGTACTGCTATGTTGAATGGTTTGATAAACTTAAGTACAGACGTTACCGAACATAGAATCTAACCATGAGTTAGGTATATACCCAAGTTACCTCAAGAAGCTTAGTTCAGCGAGAGTTGTTAGATTTGCAGGCAAGGCGTCGATTTGAAAATCTAGTCGTTCTAAATTAAGAATCGATAACGCAGTCTGCGAACCTAACAAACTCGCCCTTCGGGAGCCTGTCACTGGAACCATTTTTTCGTCAAAAAACTAGGAAATAGATGGCTATTCCACGTCGTTGTTTTCCTTGAACTGGAACCAGTGACAAGGCTCTGAATCCTGTATCTTGAAGTCACTTGGGTATATAATCCCTGCGTTTTCATCTGGGACAACATAATGATTTCAAAAAACCAACTAAAACTGCTCCGAGCTTTGGGTCAAAAGAAACAACGCAAGGCGCATGGCTTATTCCTCGTTCAAGGTGAAAAAAACGTACTTGAATTAGCCAGCAGTGAGCTTGCTGTTAAGCATGTCTTCGCCACGGCCGAGTTTCTCGAACAAAATAGCCAAACTTTAGGCCAGTTTGAGTGCGTTGAAGCATCATTAGATGATTTAACCAAAGCGAGCACGTTAGTCAGTAACAATGCAGCTATCGCTGTGGTTGAGATTCCAACCTTTGCGCCGCCTGAAGCGCAAGGTCTGTTGATCGCTCTTGATGGCGTTCAAGACCCAGGTAACCTTGGTACAATTATTCGCGTTGCCGATTGGTATGGCATCAAGCATATCGTTGCAAGCACCGATTGTGCTGACCCGTACAACCCTAAGACCATTAGCGCCACAATGGGTAGTTTTGGGCGTGTACAAGTGCACCAACTAGATTTACCAAACTACCTAGCCGGTTCAAACTTGCCCGTGTATGGCGCGTTTCTCGAAGGCGTAAGCGTACACAAAACAGAATTTGCCGCCGAAGGTATCTTGTTGATGGGCAGTGAATCTCACGGTGTTCGTGCTGAGGCGGCTAAATTCGTGACAGATAAAATCACGATCCCTGCTTTTGGTGGCGCTGAGTCACTGAATGTGGCAATGGCGACAGGCATCATCCTCGACAATATTCGCCGTCATCACAGCTAATTGGCATTGATAATTCAAATAACAAAAAATACAAAATAAAAAAGCGTAACGGTCATTAAATCGTTACGCTTTTTTTATTTTTTGTTCAAACGCTTATATTATCGTTTGAGCATGTCGATCTTGTTTGGCACACCGTTCCACTTCTCCGCTTCATCCATCGCGGGTTTCACTTCTGTTTGCACTGGCCAAATTTCTGCTAGCTCTGCATTTAGCTCAATAAAGGCTTTCTGATCGTCGGCAAGCTCATCTTCTTGGTAGATGGCATGCGCATCACACTCATCAATACATAAGCCACAATCGATGCATTCAATCGGGTTGATCACCATAAAATTTGGACCTTCGTGGAAGGCATCAGCAGGGCATACCGCGACACAGTCAGTATATTTACATTGGATACAGTTATCCGTTACGACAAACGCCATGATAATCAACTCTTAGATTAGTCACAAAATGAAGAAGGGGATAATACTCATCCCAAGACAAAATTCAACAATATACCCACTGTTGAACCTTATTTAGTATGACAGACAAATCAATTTCTCGTAAAATGTGCGCCATTGTGAGCGAGCTACCCTACCCAAAGCAATTGCAACGGGTTGTGATGGCTTTGCTAAGACACCTACTGTAACGAGACATCAACATGATACGTTTAAATGAAATCAAGCTTCCTCTAGACCATGAGGAAGATGCGTTACTCAGCGCTATTTCTAAAAAGCTTGGCATCCCAGCTGAGCAAGTCATCTCTTTCAATGTATTTAAACGTGGCTACGATGCTCGTAAGAAAAGCAATATTCACCTAATCTACACTTTAGATGTGATCATTGAAGGCGACGAAACGACGATACTTGAGCAATTCAACAAAGACCCGCATGTACGCCAAACGCCAGATATGGAATACAAATTTGTTGCTAAAGCTCCAGCAAACCTGTCAGAGCGCCCTGTGGTTATTGGTTTTGGCCCTTGTGGTCTTTTTGCCGGTCTAGTTTTAGCGCAAATGGGTTTCAACCCTATCATCGTTGAGCGCGGCAAAGAAGTTCGTGAACGCACTAAAGACACCTTTGGTTTCTGGCGTAAGCGAACTTTAAACCCAGAATCAAACGTTCAGTTTGGTGAAGGTGGCGCGGGTACCTTCTCTGATGGCAAACTATACAGCCAAGTAAAAGATCCAAATTTCTACGGCCGTAAAGTTATAAATGAATTTGTAGCAGCTGGTGCACCTGAAGAAATTTTATACGTAAGCAAGCCACACATCGGTACCTTCAAACTGGTTACTATGATTGAAAAGATGCGCGGACGCATCCTAGAACTCGGTGGTGAAATCCGTTTTAGCACTCGTGTAGACGATATTCATATGGAAGATGGTCAAATCACAGGTGTTACGCTTTCTAACGGCGAAGAGATCAAATCTCGCCATGTTGTACTTGCCGTTGGTCACAGTGCTCGTGATACGTTCGAGATGCTCTACGAGCGCGGCGTATACATGGAAGCTAAACCTTTCTCTGTGGGTTTCCGTATTGAACACAAGCAAGCGATGATCGATGAAGCGCGCTTTGGCTCAAACGCTGGTCACCCACTACTTGGTTCAGCAGACTATAAACTTGTGCATCACTGTAAGAATGGGCGTACTGTTTACAGCTTCTGTATGTGCCCAGGCGGTACTGTTGTAGCCGCAACGTCTGAAGAAGGTCGCGTTGTCACCAACGGTATGAGCCAATACTCTCGTTCTGAGCGTAACGCAAATAGTGCTATCGTGGTCGGCATTGCCCCTGAAGTTGATTACCCTGGTGATCCACTAGCAGGCATTCGTCTACAGCGTGAACTTGAATCAAACGCGTACGTTCTCGGCGGCGAAAACTACGATGCACCAGCTCAGAAAATCGGAGACTTCCTAAAAGGTCGCGATCCTAGTGCATTGGGCGATGTTGAGCCTTCATTCACTCCGGGCATCAAGCTAACCGACCTGTCAAAAGCACTACCACCGTTTGCTATTGACGCTATTCGTGAAGCCATTCCTGCGTTTGACCGCAAAATCAAAGGTTTCGCCTCAGAAGATGGATTGCTTACTGGTGTAGAAACTCGTACCTCATCACCGGTTTGTATTAAACGCGATAAAGAGTTCCAAAGCGTTAACCTGAAAGGCTTCTTCCCTGCGGGTGAAGGTGCTGGTTACGCTGGCGGTATCCTATCTGCCGGTATTGATGGAATTAAGGCAGCTGAAGCCGTGGCGCGCGACATCATTGCTCAGTTAGAAAACGCGTAAGCAAAAACTGATTTTTTCACTAAGCCAGTCTTCAGGACTGGCTTTTTTTGTCAAAATTTCGCTACTCAATGCTGAATTCCCCTCAATATTAGAAGGAAAATTCGCCAGATTTTTAGACAGCAACTATGATTATCTCGTAGCATAAAATGAACAAGGACAAGTAGTTGGCGTAGGTGGAGATCTTAGACACTTGTTGTTCGCCAAGATAACCAAGGACTAGGAGAAAGATATAAATGCTCAATAAGGAAGACACTGGCTTAATTATCGTCGATATTCAAGGAAAGCTCGCGAGCCTAGTTCACGACAGTGAAGCATTGATAGAAAACTGCGCCAAATTAATTCAAGGTACACAGGCTCTTGGCTTACCGATTATTTGGCTTGAGCAAAACCCTGGCAAACTTGGGCAAACGGTCGACAGCGTTAGCGAGTTACTAAAAGAACAAAACCCCATTGCAAAATTCACCTTTGATGGCTGCAACGAACCCGACTTTAAGCATGCACTCAATACTGCCCAGAAACACTCTTGGCTGATTTGTGGCATTGAAGCGCATATTTGTGTGTATCAAACCGCTACACATTTGGCAAATCTCAATTTTGACGTACATGTAGTAAGTGATTGCATATCATCTCGAGATATCAGTAACAAGCAACTCGCCTTAAATAAGTTCTTTAATGAGCGCGTCAAAGTTACTGGATTGGAAATGTGCTTGTATGAACTAGTGAAAGATTGCCGCTCACCTGAATTTAAACAAATTTTGAAGCTAATTAAATAGGTGATTTGGCGTTACAGTGTTATACACATCAGACAGGTTCGGTAATGCTATTTAGTTAAGGAAAGAAAGATTGGCACATAGACCCAACCTGTTGTTTTTTTTGGCAGGTTGCATACAATGACGACCGTGCGTTATGCCATACCCAAATCTATGCTTTTGTCTTGAACTTTAACTATGAATACTAATGAATAAAAGCCTTTCTCGAACCTACAAACATCATTTACTGCCGATAATCAAACTATTCACCTTAACGATTCTGATCATCGGCTCATCGTATGCTATTTATAATACTGTTCTACTTGAGCGGTTATCTATGAGCATCGTCGCTGATTTTAATCAAATTTACTCTATTAGCCGTCGTTTCTCGCAGTATTACAACAATACAAATAGCACTCACCTAGCCAAAGGGACTTACGAAAACGATGGCGTTAGCATCATGGTCTCACAAGACACCGATGTTAAAATACTTTCAACCGGTATCAATAAGATCCGTTCTCAATTGGAGACCGTAACTCAAGGACATATCTGGACAATTGCTATCTTCGAACATCCTTCAACGTATGGACACTTTGATCCGTTACGTAAAGAATATGCTGACCGTTATAGCGAATATGAAATCAATGATGTGATGACTCGCATCGTCAAACGCGAAGGCTTGGAAAACACATTTGAGCAGTTCTATGGCTGCAATATTAAGTTATCAGAGCCATACACCGAGCAGGGTTCAAACAAGGTGATTCGCACCGTCTACTACCCTGTCTACAATGACCGTTCACTAGATGCGCTGCTCGCCATCGATTTGAAAAACAGCTTTTTTGACTCTACGATAAAAGCCTTCAATAAAGAGCATTTCACTGCGGCAAATACCAATAGTCATTGGGTGTCTTACCAACAACCGGTTGTCATTTCGTGTACTGATGCAGAACCGATCCATATCGGTTTTGGGGTATGGGACATTATTCAACGTGTATTTATTCCCTCTGTTTTCTTGACCTTGTTTTCGCACTTATTGATGGTGCTTATTAAGCTTTACCAAAGACGCCTAAACCAAGACAAAATGACGGGATTCTATCGCCGCGACTTTTTCGAACCGCGGTTAAACAAACTCAATTCTTTTTCTATGCTCATCATAGATATCGATTTCTTTAAAACAATAAACGATAGCTATGGGCACAAAAAAGGTGATGACGTCATTACCGAAGTCACCTGTCGTATTACGAGCCAAATAAGAACAAGCGATGTTGCTATCCGTTGGGGTGGCGAAGAATTTCTATTGTTATTTAACAATATGAGTGAATCAGCTCTTCAAGCAAAAGCTGAAGCAATTCGAACTTATGTTGCAGAGAAAACAATCTCCGAACTACAAGTAACGATCTCGATTGGCGGAGTTTACCTGAGCCAAGGTAGTTTCTCTGACGCGTACCAAATTGCTGATATGGCTCTATACAAATCGAAAGAGAATGGGCGAAACCAAGTGACAATTTTAGGTGATGATGCGAAGAAGTATTAACTATGAACGCAACTGACAGCCTTAATTGTCTGACATTCTAGCAATGAAGTAGCATCCTTAAAGGTTGCTACTTCATTGTTAATCGATGGCTTTCATCATCAAACTCAGCGTTGTTCCACCATCATCGACATCTAGCTTGATCTCCCCTTGCTGAGCTTTGACACACAACCTCGCCGAATAGGTTCCAATACCTTTGCCGTCGGTTTTAGTCGAGCTGACAAACTTATCGAAAAAGTGTTCGCGCAGCTCACTGGGTACCTTGCCTTTGTTGTGCAAGGTCACTATCAACCACTCTTCTTCTCGGTGTGATGCCATCGTGACACAAGAATGTTCGGGCGCCGCCTCCAAAGCATTGGCAATCAAATTACAGAACATTCTGTAGCTGAGTAGCTCATCACCTAAAAATATATGTGCAGGGTCAACATCCTGTTGAAACTCAATATTCTTTTGCTTTGCCTTTGCTTGAAAACTCACTAGAACCTGCGCTAACGCACTCTCTAAAATGACGGGACCTAGTGTTTGCGAATCATTACCTTGCTCTAACTCCATTAATACACTGTAGTTATCTATCATCTCGGTCAGCATCGCAGAGCTATCTTTAAGATTTTTTAACTCTGGTGAATCACTGACCATATCTACCAATGTCGCGTGCAGAGCCGTAAGTGGATTACGGAAGTCATGAAAAAACGTATGCTCAGCTTCATCTCTATGGCGAGATGATTGAAAGAGATGCTCAATTTGCTTGGTGAGCTTTTCTCTTTGAATAACCGAATTAATGTGCGTTTCCACTCGAGCCAGTACTATTTCTGGAATCACTGGCTTTTGAATATAGTCGACAGCACCAAGCTTTAGCCCTTTGACGACATCTCCTGTTTGTGACAATGCTGAAACAAAAATGATCGGTATAAATTCAGTCTCGGGATCTGATTTCAATGAGCGACAAACATCTAAACCGTCCATCTCTGGCATCATGATATCCAAAAGAATTAAATCCGGCTTATCCGCTTTAGCGCAAATATCGAGGGCTTGCTGGCCGCTACGACAAACTCGGATCTTATACAGGGGTTTAAGTAACTCACCCAAAACTTGGAGGTTAGATGGCTCATCATCAACCACCAAAATCGTTCGCGGGCTTTCTTTAGCCGCTTGCTCGGATTTGTCTTGGTTGCGCTGAATAGCATTGGCACGAATTGGGGAGACAAACGCTTTATTCACTCTTTCGCTGAGTGTCACTTTAGAGAATGGCTTAACCAGATATTCAGAAACCCCAGCCTCTATTGCTTCGACAACATCACTTTGGTGAAGATTGCCAGTTAACATAATAAATGGCACGTTTCTATGCAGCTTAGATTCACGCACTTGTTTTAATAATGCCAAACCGTCCATTTTTGGCATCTTCCAATCTGAAATAATAATATCAACAGCATTACGCCCTAGGCATTGCAGCGCTTCACGACCATCTTTGGCTTGATAGATGGTTTTGAATCCCAGCTGTTCAAACGCACTACATAACGTTCGGGTAATCGCTTCAAAGTCATCGACGATCAGTACTGACATACCTTTGTAAGGAGAGTCATAATTCACTCGCTTAAAGTTTTCCATGCTACTACCTACTGCCCTTTATGCGCTTAATTTGATGTGCTCAAAACATCTCGATATGTTTCTGCAATATCTCTAAATTTTTCAGCATTAGCGATAAACACATCTACCAACATGGGATCGAAATGACTACCCTTACCTTGCGAAATCATTTCTACCGATTTTTCATGGCTAAAGGCAGGTTTATAGACCCGTGCAGATATCAATGCATCGTACACATCAGCTATCGCCATAATACGCGCCGATAGCGGTATCGCCTCACCACTCAACCCCTGCGGGTACCCTGAGCCATCCCACTTTTCATGGTGTGAATATGAAATTTCTTTAGCAAAAACTAGGAAATTATCAGCATAGCCCAGTGATCCCTCTGCTGCACAAATCGCGTCATATCCATAAACCGCATGATTCTTCATTTCTTCGAATTCATCGTGGGTCAAACTGCCGGGTTTGAGTAAAATACAATCTGCGACACCAACCTTGCCAATATCATGTAGCGGTGCTGATTTCGCCATTGCTGTAATAACTCTTGGCTCTAGATATGCTTTGTAAGGTTCTAACAGGGCTAATTCATTCGCTAATGTCTCTACGTATTTTTGCGTACGTCTTATATGATTACCCGTTTCTGGATCTCGTGACTCTGCCAACGCCCCCATTGCAACCAACACGACATTCTGTAGATCATTTAATTGTTGCGTTCGTTCCGTTACTTTTTGTTCTAGCACCTCATTTTGCATCGCAAGCTGGTCTTTTGATGCTTTAAATAGCAGGTGATTTTTGACTCTTTCTTTTAAAATTGCCGGGCTAATCGGCTTGGTAATATAGTCAACAGCCCCCAAAGCAAGGCCTCTAGTTTCATCCACTTCTTGAGATTTAGCCGTAAGGAAAATAACCGGAATATCACAAGTATCCGCGGAAGCTTTTAACTGCTCACATACTTGGTAGCCATCAACATCTGGCATCATTATGTCGAGCAATATCAGATCAGGCTTTCGTTTCTCAATGATTTTAAAAGCCATAGAAGCATTCAAAGCAGCTTGAACCAAATAGTCATCAGCCAAGACACCTTTTACTACTTCAATATTTGTTGGCGTATCATCCACCGCCAAGATGGTTGCTTTGTTACTAGTATCCATACTTGTTATTCTCTCTTAGGCGTTAGTTTCTCGCTTTAACTGTTCAATAAGTTGCGCCCCTGTTTCAAAATCATAACTACTCAATGGCTCTCTGAGGCGGTTGAGCTGTTGCTTAAGCTCATCAGAAAAATCAGATTCGAGTGCATCGTCTAATACATCAATGACTGTAGAATCAAACCGTTCAATCTTACGTTCGATGTCGGTCAATAAATCGCTGTATGTGTTTGTATTTTCTGCGGTAGCACTCTGCTGTTCGACACTAAGCGTTATTTTATCCATCAGTGGTAAGGCAGCTTCAAAATCATAGTTTTCCATTGCGCTAGAAACTTGCTTAACCAATGACTGATCTAATATAGAACCTGCATTTGCTAGCAGCTCATCAAAGGTATCCACCGCGGCGCTATCAAAATCGTCTAGCTGCTGATAGATCTGACGAGTTAGCTGCTGACATTTTTTCCGATCAAATGCTTGCGTAACTTGGGGGATATCACTGCTGCGCTCTAACGCAATACCAATTGCCATGATCATTTTGTTCACCAACTGCCCCACTTCATTCAGCATGTGTTGCTCGGCTTCGCCCAGATCACAGCGTTGATGCAATTGTTGCTCTGCAAGCATATGTTCAAGTTTTTCCGCTGGTGCGATGAGATAATTAGCGCCGATGTTGCCTGCAATGCCTTTTAAGGAGTGCACAGCAATGACCGCTGATTCAATTTTCTGGGATGCCATTGCGGCACTCACTCGCTCAACTACGTCTGCCTCACTTTGCATGACATTGGCTAAGGTCTTTTTGTAAGCTTTCACGCTCCCTGCCATTCGAGCTAGCGCACTTGTAGTATCAAAATCTTCTATTTCAAATGATTCTTGCACTTCACTGCGGGTAATCACTTCCAACGAGTGACCGGTTGGCTCTATCCAATTGACTAGAGTTTGAAATACTTGGTTTGGGTTAATCGGCTTGGGTAGATGATCATTCATGCCCGCGTTAAGACACCGTTCTCTATCACCTGACATCGCATTCGCCGTCATAGCAATAATAGGTAGTTGATCCTTACCTGATTCACGAATTTTCTTACTGGCTTGATAACCATCCATCACTGGCATTTGGATATCCATCAATACCAAATCGAACTCATCTACTTCAACTTTGTCTACCGCTTCCTGTCCATTGTTCGCGGTATCCACTTCTAAACCAGCCAGCTTAAGGAGCTCAATCGCAATTTCTTGGTTAATAGCATTGTCTTCTACCAATAGCACCCTTGCACCTGCAATTCCCTGAGCTATCGAGAGATCAATCTTGTTAGAAAAGACTGGCTGGTCAGTAGTATTTCCTTCTTTTGTCATCACACTCAACATGGTATCGAGTAAGGTCGATGAGCTCACAGGCTTAGTCAGTGAGGCATCTAATTTTAAACCTTTCAAATGTGCATGCATTTCATCTCTGTCATACGCGGTCACCATGACAAAATATGGTTGATTATCAATGTCCGGCAGCTGCTTGACCCGTCTTCCGAGCTCCAAACCATCCATATTCGGCATTTTCCAATCCGATAGAATGACATCAAACGGTTGACCGTATTGCTGGGCTGCAGTGATTTTTTCCAATGCTTCCGCTCCGGATGATGCAAGATCAGCTTTGAAATCCATGCTCTGACATAAACTAAACAAGATCTCTCTTGCAGCAACGCTATCATCAACAATAAGTACTGACACATCCTCTAAACGTGTCGCTGCATCTAAGCTTTGCTGTTGAGTATTGCTAGAAAGACCAAATTTGGCGGTAAAGAAAAATGTGCTGCCTTGACCACTTTCACTCTCTACCCAGATAGATCCTTTCATCATATCGGCTAAAGTCTTACTAATGGTTAAACCCAAACCAGTACCACCGTATTTACGTGTGGTCGAAGCATCGGCTTGGCTAAACGACTGAAATAAGCGTGAGATTTGCTCTTGGGTCATACCAATCCCGGTGTCGGTAACTGAGAATTGTACTGACACTTCATCACCAGACACCTGCTTCAATTCAGCTTTGACCACAATCTCGCCTTGCTCAGTAAACTTAATCGCATTATTGCTCAGGTTTAGCAAAACCTGCCCAAGCCTTAATGGATCACCAATAAGATGGATTGATAACTGAGGATCTAGATCAACGAGCAACTCTAAACCTTTTTCCTGACACCGCTGCGATATCACTTGCACGAGGTTATCTATCGAGCCTTGTAAGTTAAATTCTGTCTCTTCTAAATCCAACTTACCCGCCTCGATTTTGGAAAAGTCGAGAATGTCATTAATAATGCCTAGCAATGATTCGGCTGAAGTTTGAATCTTGTTGATATAGTCCGCTTGTTTTCTATTAAGATCTGTTTGCATAGCTAAGTAGCTCATGCCAATGATTGCGTTCATTGGCGTGCGTATCTCATGACTCATATTGGCTAGAAAGTCACTTTTAGCTTGCGTCGCCTCCTCAGCTTTTTGCTTCGCCATCATTAACTCGCGCTCAGCATTTTTTCGCTCAGTTGTATCCCTGACAATGCCTGTGAAAAGTTGCTCTCCGTCAAGTATCGCTTCGCTAATGGCTATTTCTAGATCAATTGTCTCACCCGTTTTCTTGTACCCAGTAAACTCCATTAATAAGTTAATACTCGACTCTTCTTTGTCTATTATCTCGTTATAAATCGTATGAAATGCCCGCTCAATCAAGCTATCGATTTGCGTTGGCTGTCTGAGAATCTCATCAGCACTGTATTCAAATATTGCTTCCGCTGCAGGGCTAAACTCAACAATCACACCCGCGGTATTCACCACTATGATTCCATCTGAAGCATTATCGATTATAGTACGCGTTCGCTCGGCGTTAATTTGCAACTCGACAGTGCGCTGTTTGACTTGTCGTTCCAGTTCCGCTTGAGTCCGCGCTAGCCCACTAGTTGCACGTGTACCTACGCGCATGGTGAATATGCTGGTTCCTAACATCAGCACTAGCGCTATTGCCAGTATTGACCAAACAGTTAACTTAAATGTACTAAGCAGCGCGAATGCTTCTTCAACATCCATTTCCGCCGCAATACCGATATTGAGGTTATCATCCCATACCCAATTGCCGACAACGGGTATACCTCGATAGTCGTTGTAGCCAATCAAATCCCTACCCGATGTTTGCTCGCTAATGCTTTGTGCCATACGAGTCAAAGGCCAACTAGCATCAGCCTTTTGCGACTCAGAAGATAAATCAGCACCGGGGTTTGCAACACGAATATTAAGTGAAGAGCGCTGCTGCTCATTAAGCAATCCTACCTGCTTTAACTGCTCTTCAAACCGAACATTTGATAGGAGCAAGCCGGAACGATCTAGCGCGTAAGTCTCACCACTTTTAGCAATAAACCCTGCAGATAAGATCGAAGAGAAAACTCCTTGGAAATTGACCCGCTTGGCTAGCACAGCAATTGTCTCACCATTCGCGTTAATGACCGGGACAGCGAAGAACATTGTGGGGGGATTAAGCTCACCATCTATGTGCTCTAGTTTCACATCCGATTTTATCGGTGGAATAAATACTCCTCGACCATCGAATGCTGCCTTCATTAAATCAGGGCGCTGTAATTCAATTAGATTTACCGTTCCGATATTGGTATCGCGGCGAGAAGACAAACTAATGTTGTCAGAGGAAATAATGAAATAACCAAATGAGCCCGAAATACCGGTCCGGCTTTGGACAAGCTGCCGTAGTTGGCTCTGAAGAGGGGAATTAATTAAAGCATCAGGTGTTCTTTCTACATCGAGTAGCTTTTCAACCAAATCGACCAATTGTGGGTTTTGACCTAGCTGCCCAAGGTTTTCCAACTCAATATCTACCCAGCCCACAATTCGCTTATGAGCCGATGCCAGTACGGTTGATAGACTATGATTTATTGACTCTACGCTTTGTCTTTCAGCATAGCGAGTCACAATCAATACCGTCGTCACTAATGTTGCGCACAACACAATTTGCACCACCATCATTGAACGCTTAAAGCTTTTATTGCTAAATTTCTTGGCTAATTCTTTGTCACTGACCTTAAACACTCGGGAAATCAGATACATTAGAATTAACGTGAGGACGACTGCAGCAGCAATGACAAACTTTAATGAATCGACTAAATTAACACTAGGGGTCTCAGTCACAATCGAACTTTGTGTTTGATACCAATCATTTTTGGTCAAAATGACTTCGCGTAAATCAAGTGAATCTAACCCTTTTTGCAAAATAGAATGCAGTACTGGCACCTGATTGTGTGACCATAAATGCAAGGCAGATCGTGAAACGACATCTTCATCAATCGCTCGAAGCCCAGTGATTTTGTTTTTATCAAGCCAATTTAACACCACCGTTTCTGCATCAAGTACTGCGTCCGCCCGGCCATCTAAGACGGCATTAATTGCCTCATCAATCCCCGAGGTTTCAAGCAATTTGACATTAGGATAGAGATCTTTGACTTTATCAATCGTGGCATAGCCTGATGAGATGGCGATGGTGGCGTTAGCAAGATCAGAAACCCGCTTAAACTGCTGATCGCGCTCTTGGACAAAGTAGATCTCTCGGACTAAAAAATATGGTGTTGAGAATTGACCGTAGCGCTTCCGTGCATCACTTTTGTAAGCGTGGGGTAATAAATCAATCTCCCCCTTTTTGAAAGCAGATAGCAACTCGCTCCACTCACCTTGCACAAACTCAAACTGCAAACCCGATTGCTGGGCAATTTGGCTGACAATATCGCCAGATAACCCTGCCAGTTTCCCGTCACTGTCGGTGTATAGCATTGGTGGCCAGTTTTCGATACCAACCTTGACGACATTATTCTCAATCCACTGATGTTCACTATCAGATAGACTGAGCAAACTTCGTTGACTGCTGTTTTTAATTCGCTGCTCAATTCGCTGTGCAAGCGTAAGCAATGCTCGCATATATAGATCTTTATACGAGTGGTATTCATAGTGATTAATCAGTGTCATTGCTTGGTTGCGCTGCTCGGCTTTCACCAAGTCTATAGCTTGCATTTCGAGCGCAACTAATTCGAAGCGTGCTGCCTCTAATTCACCAACTATCTGAAGATCGTTTTCTATCTGGCTAGCAAGCAGTGCATTGATTAATTCGGTTAGCCTTGGTTCGTAATCTAAGTATCGATCAAGCCACTTATCATCACCTGAAAATACGTAGCTCAACATGGAAGAGGTTAATACTTCATCTAAGTATTTCAGCTCAACCACTATGTTTTGTACTTGACCTTGAGTTAAATCTCCCCCTAAGGAAGCAGGAATACCATCAAATTCAGAAGCAGCACAAAAGGGAGAAAACGTTAGAAACCAAGATAGTAGAGCTGTCAGAAGTTTTGTTGACGATCCTAACGGCGACTTCTTTCCAGCACCTCGCACAAACCACATCATTATACGCACCTGTAAATCACCGCTTTCATGAAAAAGTAGGTTATGCATATAATTTCAGCAAGTTCATTCATAGTGTTAGTTCACACTATGGGGACTTGGTTCGTATCTTTACTTTGATTACGAGAACCCGTCTACATATTAAAATAGTCAATCTTTGTGTTTTGTACTAATGACAGACCAACTCGAAACCCGTAAAAAATCAGCTATTCGCCCAATAACCAAGCCGTGTGCCACTACTGTATTAAGCCTCTCTGACTCTTTAACTTACCCAATAATTACGTTGGGTGAGCCTGTAGCAACTACCCCGCCGCATCCGATAGCATCACCTACTCTGGCGGCAGGCATACCGTTAATAAAGACGCTGCCCGAACCCGCAGCAATGGCGCGACCATGGAAACCATGCGGTGTTTTTGGGCATGGGCAACCATGCGGGGCGGCGGCATCACCCAAACGAGCGGCGGGAATACCGTTGATAAATACGTCACCACTCCCCGCTATGATCGGCGTTGGTGGAAAACATCCATGTGGTGAGGCTATATCACCTAAACGTGCTGCTATTGGCATTTATTGTCCTTAAAATTCGTGGGATTCAATCTAATATCATAAGTGTACAAACCATATACGGCACTAATACGATATGTGGTCAGAATCATTCCTTAGACTCATTTAATTTGTTCGCGTTAATAATTCCTGCCGAAAGATTCTCATCCGAATAATGGTGTATTCAATCGAATTTATAATAATGTTTTCATAATTGTGCCTTCACCATGATTACTTTCCGGTTTGCGGGTCTAACGGGGCACTGCGATAATTCTCTCCCGCTAAAATATCGTAATGAATGATGGTCTCATCGCTAAACTGAGAGAAATCGAGATACACTTTATAAGCATTAAATTCGACAAGATCCGACTTTTTGTCCCTCATTTTTTCATCAACATAAAAACTACAAGCTAAACCAGATGACCATTCCTTTAAATCATCGTAATACCTCGCTCTACAATCCTCTGCTTTAATTTTTGAATTTAAGCTGATTGCTTTACGTGATACCGATGTTGGCGGATAAATACGCAAATTCGCAAAACCAACTTCATCAAACGCATTGTTGGCTCCGATATATATTTGCCATAATTTCATATCACACCCCGAAGACTTGTAGTTTTGATACGGTATTCTTAGCTCATAACGTTCAGGCACGGTCGAGAAATCGTGTTCTATATTAAAAACGCCTTTGCCCCCTTGTCTTTTTTTACCATCAGAAGCGCTCCAAAAGAATGACTGGCATTCATCGCCACCACCATAGAAAACAGCCCTCGCTGCTACCCTCGCATCCACAGGTTTTACGCCTTGAATACGGATAAAGTGATCATCCTCTGAAGTCCCAACAGGCGGCCTATTTGCACTTTCCCATTGCATTAATGGCTTCAAAATAAAAATGACCACAAGAAAAAAAACAATCACACAGCCAACTAAGGCAAGAGCAAGTTTAAATAATGTCTTCATAGTAATTGTGCCGTCACCATGATTACTTTCCTGTTTGCGGATCTAACGGGGCACTGCGGTAGTTCTCTCCCGCTAAAATATCGTAGTGAATGATGGTCTCATCATTGAACTGAGAGAAATCGAAATAGACACTTTCTGCATTAAATTCTGACTCTTTAGATATTCTTTTATCATTTATATAAAAATAACAGCCAAGAGCACCGGCCCAACCTCCCATTATGCTTCTATATGCGTCTCCCTCACATTTTTTTGCTGCAACTTTTGAATTAAAACCAATTGCCTTATCCGACTCCGTTGTCGGTGGATAAATCCGCAAATCTGCAAACCCGACTTCATCAAATGCATTTTTGGCTCCGACATCAATTTGCCATAGTTTCATATCACAACCCGAAGACTGGTAGTTTTGATACGGTATTCTTAGCTCATAACGCTCAGGCACGGTCGAGAAATCGTGTTCTATATTAAAAACGCCTTTGCCCCCTTGCCTTTTTTTACCGTCAGAAGCGCTCCAAAAGAATGATTGGCATTCATCCCCGCCACCATAGAAAACAGCCGTAGCCGTTACCTTCGCATCCACAGGTTTTACACCTTGAATACGGATAAAGTGATCGTCCTCTGAAATACCAACAGGCGGTCTATTTGCACTCTCCCATTGCATAAGTGGGTTCAATATAAAAATGACCACCAGAAAAAAAACAATCACACAGCCAACTAACGCAAGAGCAAGTTTAAATAATGTCTTCATAGTAATTGTGCCTTCACTTTTTGCTTATCAGAAGCTTGATCACCAAAGAGTAAGTTATCAGCAGGAAGCAGCGTAGGTGTTTTAACCAAGGCTTCAAGCTCTTTCCTCACGCGCTGTACATTCAAGGTGATTTTTTCTGTCAGTTTTATCTCTTGTCGTATTTTAAATAAAGCCTGTGAGCGCTCATACTGTCGCTGAGCTTGTCCTCCTGCTGGATCTTTTCTTGAGAAATGTTGCTGTGCTAAGGTATTCACCTCATCCATTTTTAACTCATGATACGCATCAAGTAACAATCGTTCAGTATTATTAATGGCTTGTAGAGAAGATTGGTAATTACCCACAGAACCCTCATTTAACAACAGCAGAACTTGTTGTTTGATATTCGGAATATATTCACTAAGAAAATGGTCCATTCCCGAGTGGGTAATGGAGTCAATATAGCCATTAATATCAATATAATCCTTACTCAAGGTGTTCGCTAAGCGGTAAGAATCTTCTGCTTTGTTTGAAGCCAAGGTTAAACTCGAAATATGCGTCTGCTTTTCTGTTAGCAATACTTGTTTAACATCGTCGGGTTGATGTTTAACCTGACTATAAGTCAGTAATTGAATAAGATTGCCATGATGCTGATAATTATCATCATCGCTGTCCATCGTTCTTTCTTTTAAAGAGTCCCATAGAGCGAAAACCGGAAAAAAATACTTCCACAACGACGACGAATCACTTCTTTCATTTGGGTTAGTGTTCATCCAACGCATCGGGATTTGTGGTACTAAATCATGATTATTCGCATGTCGATAGTGCTGAATATCACTATAGCGACTCACAAAACTGTGTGTGCCTGTGCGCGGCATCCCATAGGTGTATAAACGCAAAGTAGAAGGCGAATAGACATCTTGAATACGTGCACTAAGCAATAACGCGCCTGCTCCCCCTAGACTGTGCCCACAAACATAGAATTTTCTATTTTTATGTAACTCTAAATCTTTATCCATTAATTTCAACAGGGCTGTGACATATTGATAAAAACCTTGGTGAACATACGTACCACCAAATTCCTCCGGCGCAATTTGAGAGGCGTTTATATCGGTCGCGATATCTTGATAACCGGGTGAGTTCAAAGCCGCAACTATACCATCCACCCCTTCGGTTATTTTGAGCACTGGGGCTGCCGACAAGCGGTCGACAATTTTAAGTGAGCTTTTTTTACTTAATTTACCTATTTCCTGATTACCGAAATAGGTTTGCGTGCCTCGAACTCCAATAATCGCCACATCGTCGTTACTCAACAAATACCCCTCCGCACCGATGTTACTATCGTGGTAATATTGAGCTTTCAAGTGTTGACTGTAAGGGACTTCTGATAGTAACCAGTCTTCTTTTGTTGAGGCGCAATACAAAGGTACCACTTTGAGTTTTAACTGCTCAACTAGGGCTTTAATACCACCCTCGGGTAAGGAAGGATTCTTATCATCAGGAATACCAAATTTATCACTGGCATAAGCAAGCTGAGACAACAATGCAAACGTATAACTGTTCACCAAACTGAACTCATCTGTATCGACTATCATGGGTATATAGCTGCGTAGCGCTTTAATTTCCAACACACAAGCGCGATTATGGCAAGTGCGGAAACCTCGGGCATCCTCACGATAGTTCGTTCTTAATGGCCCATGATTCTCCTTTAAAAAATCATCTTCTGGTAGCGTATCCCATAAATCCCCCGCTGTGATTTCATAATAGGCTTTGGGGCTTTGGTCTCGGTCCAGTTGTTCATCGCTCCATCCCTTAACCGGTGACTCTTCCCCTTCTTTACGGCTCTCGTATTGCTCCACGGTGGATAGTAGATTATCGGTTTGTACGCTCACTACCCATTCACCTGCAGCAATGTTATCAAACACCACGTGACCTTGTGAGGCGCTCTTTTGATGCGTCTGCATCGTCGATGGGTTGGTAATAGTAACTTTGAGCCCTTTAATTGGCTCATTCTGTTCACTGCGAAATTCTACCTCTAACCAGTTCACCTCGGCATTACACAATATGCAATGGTTATACATCTCTGTCGTCATTATGCGTTTCCTTGTAATTGTGTGAAGGTGTACTGAAGGGCAAAAAGCAGTTCATCATCTTGGGTTTTATCAATGGCGTCTTTGATATCAGGCTGGCTAAGTGCCGCTTCCCCAGAAACGGAGGTGATTGCAGCAATGACGGCTCGCGTCATCAAAGGTTGTGAGTCATCAAGCACTAAAAATTTTTGTTGAAATTGGGTCTGGAAACCAACATGGTTGCTCTCAATATGTGCGAGCATCAACGCCGACTGATGTTGCCATAACCAACTCTCTACATTGCCCGCCAGTAACGGCAGGTTTGGAGCGTTATCGACATGATGTTCTTTGATTACCCACCATGGGGCGTCCTGCACTGGCTGAGTTTTATAAACATCAGAATGATAGCTTTTCCAGCCATTTTCATTTTTTAATAGTATTGAATGCCCTGCCAATAAAAGATTCATCTCTTCCGAATCAAGTCTTGATAATGTCTCGCCTAAATAGTCGGGACGATAAAAAGGAAAAAACACGCGTTCTCCAAGTAATACCGCCTGAAAAACGCTGGCAAAATGCGCCCTAACTTCATCTGGGATTTGTGTAGAAATCAAAATACCACTCTGAGCATGGTTGCCTTCTGACCACCATTGTAAAAATTCATTATTTACTGGTAACAACCAAGGACCATCTTCAGCGTTGCTTAACTGCCCAAGGGATAATAGCGGTCCGCCATTTTCCCCAGCACACTGGGAAAACACTTGATGAGGAACCCATTCCGAGTGGGGGTCAACAATGGCGAACAACATTTTGTTCTGTTGAGCTTGTTGTTCAACCCAATCATAAAAATAATGGTTGCCTTGCATCTTATTTATCTCTCTCACACGGTTTCACTAGAGCATTAACCTTGGTACTTTGCGTAGCGGTGTAAACGGGAAGTGTAACAGGCTCCGGCTCGGCAACCGCCTCAACACCATGCGGTAAATCGGGACGATTTCCGCCATAACCACTACCACTGCCAGCGCTGCCGCCTGAGTTAAGATTAATCACAGAGCCGACGACGTGAATGCCAGCAGCATCGACTCGAATAAAACTTCCGCCCACTTTGCACGTCAATTCACTGCCCGCTTCTATCACTACTTTTGCACCACTTTTGATATGCACTTCGTTACCCGATTGCAGCGCATACAAGCTGCCGACTTTTTGGTGTGCGCTGCCATCCACTACTTGGGTTTGGTCTTTCTTGATTTGGCTGCGGCTTTCGCCACTCACGACGAGGTGTTGGTTGTTATCCACTTGAGAGAATCGGTCATTTTCAACAATCAGGTGTTTGTCGTGTTTGATGTGGGTGCTGTGGTCATTGAGGACATCTGCCTCAAAATCCTTTTGTGCGTGTAGGTACACTTTTTCAGTGTTGGCTTGATCTTCAAAACTCAGTTCATTAAACCCTTCGCCTTGGTGAGTTTCACTGCGCAGTACGGTTTTGGTTTTGTGATCGGGTAAGTCGTAAGGTGGTGTGTTGGTGGCGTGGTAGGTTCTGCCCGTAATAATCGGTTGGTCTGGGTCACCGTGTAAAAACGAAACAATCACTTCATGACCAATACGCGGGATGGCTATCGCGCCATATTGTGAGCCTGCCCAACCTTGTGAAACTCGTACCCAACAGGAGCTTTGCTCATTACCGTTGGAGTACCTATCCCACGGGAAGTGAAGCTTTACCCGCCCATGTTCATCACAGTAAATTTCTTCGCCTTCCGGCCCTACTACAATGGCTATCATAGGGCCATCCACTTGCGGCTTCGGTTGTGGCGTGGCTCGCCATGTTTTGTGCGCGGGAATAACTTTAAACTGGTTGCTGTAGGTAGTAGCGCCGTGCCCACCGTCTTCTTCTAGCGCTTGCGGTTGCGTGCCTTGGTGGCTCACTTCCACCACTATCCAATCTCGGTTGGCGTTTTCTTCGAGGTTGTCGGTTAAATCGAATTTGATGCCCGCTTGCAGTGCTGGGTGGTTACTCTTGCCTCGGGCTATGTGTGCATCTCGCCTGAGATATTCTAATCGGTATTGGCTCAGTGCTTGCCCGACGCCGTCTTCTTTGTAACGACCGGGGAAATCATAATGCTCGTATTGGCTGTGTTGAAAGCTGAGGTCGCTGCCGGTTTGTTGTTGCAAAAAGCCGTAGCTGGGCTTTTTAAAGCTGTAATCTTTTAATTCGAGGTGGCTGGGCTGAGCTTGGTGGAGAATAGAAAACTGGGAAACGAAAGCCTGCTCTGCCACACCCCCTGCCATACCGTTATGCACTATTGGCATCGCGTGTTTAGCAATTAATGTGCTGTCATCAACAAAAACCACCGTGTGTTTCACGTCCGTCTGTTCGATGTAATAGATCATCCCTTCTTCGGCCGCAAGACGTTGAATAAACGCTAAGTCTGTTTCTCGGTATTGAACGCAGAATTCGCGCTGAGGCAGCGTCGCTTTTAGCGCAAAGCTGTGGTCGATAATGCCCATCTCCTGCAGCAGTAGGCTGATGATCTCTTGCGCGGTTTTGTGCTGGAATATGCGGCTATTTTGGCGCAGTGATAAACGCTCTAAGGCGGGTACTAACACCAGTGAGTATGTAGTGTGGTGGTGACCGATGCCCCCTTGTTCGAACTGGCGAACGATACCGTGCACAAACTGCACCGGAACACCGTCTATGCTCATGGTCAAGGTCGCGGGTTGATCCACCACTTGCGGCGCTGCAATGCCCGGCTGTCGGCTCGCTAACTCAATATTATAGCGAAAGCCATAACACGCTTGGGTTGCATCAAACATCGATTCCGATAACGACTCTTTACCTTGATAACCGGTAACAACGAAAGTCTCTTGCGGTAATCCTTCTACACTCAGGGTAAACGTTAGCTTTGCCATCCACTGTGCCTTCTTTTTAGTACGAACTAAGACCAATGCAAGAGCCACCTCTCACACTGGTCTGACTGAATATCAATGTAGGTTGATAATCAGACGAGGATTACGCCTCGATTGGTTTACGCCAGTCATCTGAGCCTGATGTACCTGCGTTAACGTGATCCCACGTCACTTTACGGTACGACAGTGAAACCGTTAGGTTCTGCGTAAAGTCAGCTTTATCAGGATCTTGGCAATGTGGCATTTCACACTGGATATCGACGATAGAAGCGTTTTCTAATTTAGTGGTAAAGAAGTTTTCTTGCTTACCTTCAATGGAAGTGCGGTACCATTTCAGCTCAACATTGTTAAGCTTCTCACCCGATGCCAATGCGTTATAAAGCAGTGGAACCGCTTTGTTCAACGAGACAGTGAATTTGAATGGTTTATGAACACGTTGACCTGAAGGTTGACCCGATTGAGGATCAGTTGGCACTGTCACAGTGTGATCGAATTGCTGAACCAGCATTTCATCTTCATGACCTTCTACGTACGTATCACCAATAGAATCAGCAGTACACGCGCCTGCAGTAATGAGCCCCTGAGTTTGACCTTCAACTGAAATATAACATGGAGTTGGCATGACTTAATCCTTAATTTTATGAAATGAAATACATATAACTCAGGATTTACTGTTCAAGTCTTGTGCCAATTTATACATTGTTTAAATTCAATGCGTTACATTGATAATATTAAAATCTGGGCAATAAGTTGCTCAGAGCGAGCAAGATCTTGCTCAGCTGAGCAAAAAGTTGCTCGAATTAATAAGCTTTACTTTATGTAACAGTACGTCATCCAGCTTAATGAACATTAGGCTTATTTAGGACGGGTCACAGCAATAAAAAAAGCAGCCTTTCGGCTGCTTTTAAATTTGTCTGTGTAATCAATCTGATTAACGTTGACCCTTATTGCGCGAGCCTGGTGCGCCTGCGCTGCTCTTTGGCTTACCACGTGAGCTTGAAGATCCCGAGTTTCTCGGCTTGCTGCGTGAGTTTGGCGTCCCTTCAGTAGCCTTAGGTTTACGGCGCGAAGGATTGTTACTGCGTCCTTTAGGCGTACTGATACGCTCTTCATGACGCTTTACTGCACGGCGAATTTTTTGGCTACGAGAACGCTCACGCTTACGAGAAGTTGAGTCTTTGCTTTCGTCAAGCATGGTTTCACGCTCAGGACGTAGCTCAACTAATTCACGCAAGTAGTTTACGTCTTTAAGAGTCAATTCCATCCAACCACCACGCGGCAGTTTCTTATCTAGGTAGATATCGCCATAACGAACACGTTTTAGACGGCTAACCGTCGTCTCTTGTGATTCCCACAAGCGACGCACTTCACGGTTACGACCTTCGTTAATCGCTACGTAGAAAGTATGGTTCATACCTTCACCACCAGCGTAAACGATATCTTCAAAACGTGCTGTGCCATCTTCTAGTTCTACACCGCGAACTAGATTTTTAATTTTCTGTTCTGTTACTTCGCCAAAAACACGTACAAGATATTCACGCTCTACTTGGCGGCTTGGGTGCATAAGACGGTTAGCAAGTTCACCATCAGTCGTGAACAGTAGAAGACCTGATGTGTTTGCATCAAGACGACCAACAGAGATCCAACGCGAACCACGGATTTTTGGTAGACGATCAAATACTGTGCGGCGACCCTCAGGATCGTGACGTGTACATAGCTCGCCTTCTGGCTTGTAGTACGCGAGCACACGACAAACTACTTCATCCGGAGCTTTCACAGAAACAACATGTCCATCGATTCTAACGATAGCGCTGTCATCTTCTAGGCGTTCACCTAGTTTAGCAACCATACCACCCACACTAACTCGACCAGCTTTAATCAACGTTTCTAATTCACGTCGAGAGCCATGGCCAGCTCGTGCCAATACTTTCTGAAGTTTTTCGTTCATCTATCTACCTATGTGTCGTCTTCTCAGACGTCGACTAAAATGTGCGACCTAAATTCGCGGTCGCATAATATACCAAACAGATTATCGGAAAGCACCAAATATTCGCTGTTCATAACAGCGTTTATTCTATTCAAATGGTGCCGGATCACCCGAGCCAACACGCGCAACTTGAGCTTCATCTTCGCTAAAGTCAATCACCGTTGTCGGCTGTTCCCCAAGGTAACCACCGTTAAGAATTACGTCAACAGCATGCTCCAACTTATCACGGATATCTTCAGGATCTGATTCAGTAAAATCATTACCCGGCAGAATCAATGATGTCGACATCAGAGGCTCACCCAGTGCTTCTAATAAATCCAGTGCGATACGGTTATCCGGAATACGAATACCGATTGTTTTACGCTTAGCATTCATCAAACGACGCGGTACTTCTTTAGTGCCTTTAAAAATAAAGGTGTAAGGACCTGGCGTGTTGTTTTTCAACAAACGGAATGCGGTATTATCCACACGTGCGTACAGTGATATCTCCGAAAGGTCACGGCACAGCAATGTGAAGTTATGTTTTTCGTTTAAACGACGAATCTGGCAAATACGTTCTAGCGCTTGTTTATTTTCAAGCTGGCAGCCAAGTGCATAACCAGAGTCAGTTGGATAAACCACGACCCCGCCATTACGAATGATTGCTACCGCTTGGTTTATCAAGCGAGCCTGTGGGTTTTCAGGATGCACATAAAAAAACTGGCTCATGGTAATTCCTCATAAATAGAGCTTAGCTCTGTGTGGTATCGGAATGTGAAGGCTCGATACCCCAATCTTTCCATACTGGTTCAACGCCGGATGGCAACCAGAGATTTCGTCCTAACTCCATCCAAGGAGAAGGATAATGGAAGTCGCTACCTTGGGATGCTAATAGTTTGTATTGTATAGCATAATCAGCCAAGTTGCGTCGTTCTTGTTGTGCTTGTTGCGGCTGTGCAACTTCCATCGCGTCACCGTTCGCCTCAACAAACGCTGTGATTAAGCGCTTTATCCACTTAGCGGTCAAGTCATATCGTGCTGGGTGTGCCAATACTGCCTGCCCACCGGCGGCGTGAATGGCGGCAACCGCTTCTGACATTGAACACCAATTAGGTGGGACATAACCGGGGTTGTTGCGTGTTAGATATTTCTTAAACACCAACTGCATAGTCTTGGCGTAACCATTTTCAACCAACCAAACAGCAAAATGAGCACGAGTGATCGGTGCACCATCGGCTATTTTACACACCTCTTCATACACTCCTGCTCGAGTCGCTTTCTCTAATCGCTCGGCCATCAATTCCGCTCTCACTACACGGCGCTGTTGTTGCTCAGTGATGAGGTTTTGCAGTGTTGGATTTTGCGGGTCAATATTCAAGCCAACAATATGGATGTCTTTGTTCTCCCATACCGTTGAGACTTCAATACCATTAATAATCTTTAACTTAAGATCGTTATCAGCCACGTATTGTTTCGCAGTTGCTAAAGCAGCAACTGTATCGTGATCGGTGATCGCTAAAACATCGAGATCAAAGCCTACGGCGCGATCAACCAGCTCTTCTGGACTAAGCCTACCATCTGAGGACGTAGTGTGGCTGTGTAAATCAATTCGCATATTTAATTCTTAAGGGTTGACAGTGAATAAAAATACTAGTTAACTAGTACGCAATTACTAACTAATTTGTAAGACACGCTATGTTACAAGAATTTAACCAAAAGCAAAAAGCAAAAGTGACTTTGATCTCATCTGAACAAAAGATGTCAGAGCTAACTTGGTGGCGCACTTGGACAAGTTCTTGGTGGGCTAACGTGTACTTTTAATTTATCGCCAGTACGATAAATCACTAAATCGCAAAGCCCGCTAACTATAGCGGGCTTTTTGTTTTGTTGCGCATCTCACATCCAATTGTTTAAAGATCAAACGAATCAGCACCACATGAGTTTGGGTCAACGTTTTCTTTATGCGAGACTGTGTAACAGAAAGGAATACAAATTTGATAAGGAGGTCTTGTGAATAAGACCATTACGATAAATAAACTCGCTAAACTGGATGTTATTCATACTGAGGTTCCTTATTCAGCGGATCCTACCAGCCTGTTTCATTCTTTGTGCGAAAACAAGACCGACAGTTTGTTATTAGAGTCTGCTGAGATTGATTCTAAACAGAACCTTAAAAGCCTATTGATTGTCGATTCCGCTGTACGCATTGTTTGTTTCGGTCATCAAGTGAAGATGACTGCACTAACCGACAACGGTAAAGCGCTGCTCTTTCATATCAAACACAACATTAATCCGGCTATCGAATTTGAGCACCGACCTGATTGTTTAACCCTTAACTTCAGTGAAGCATGTAATACATTGGACGAAGACTCTCGCCTTCGCGAGGCTTCTTCTTTTGATGCGCTTCGTCTCATTCAAAACAGCTTCGATCTCCGTCATCAAAACAAACATGCATTGTTCCTTGGCGGGCTGTTTGCCTAC
This sequence comes from Vibrio kasasachensis, assembly GCF_050337565.1. Taxonomy (NCBI): domain Bacteria; kingdom Pseudomonadati; phylum Pseudomonadota; class Gammaproteobacteria; order Vibrionales; family Vibrionaceae; genus Vibrio; species Vibrio kasasachensis. Next base: position 62,158 of record NZ_JAKJTB010000019.1, read on the forward strand.
GACTTAGTTGCCAACTTTGAGCCGCTAGGCTCTGCAAAAGCGACTAACCAATGCCCTGACTATGTCTTTTATGTTGCAGAGACTCTATTGGTAGTGGATCACCAAACACAAAGCTGCCAACTACAAGCCACCCGTTTTGATGCGCAAAGCAGCGCAGCTGCCATAGAAAAAAGATTGCTCGAAATTTCGCAGGCATGCTCAGCACCAAAACTGCTACCTGCGGCAGAAAAAGTTGATAATTTGGAACCAATGGTAAGCGTCTCAGACGCCGACTTTTGCCAAACCGTTCGTGATTTAAAGCAATTCGTAGTTAAAGGCGATGTATTCCAAGTGGTACCTTCACGCCGTTTTACGCTGCCATGCCCTTCTCCTCTTGCTGCATATAAAGAACTAAAGCGGAGTAACCCAAGCCCTTACATGTTCTACATGCAAGATGAGCTATTTACTCTGTTTGGTGCATCACCAGAAAGTGCATTGAAATACGAAACAGACACCAATCAAGTCGAGATCTACCCTATCGCGGGCACTCGACCACGCGGTAAACGACCAAATGGCGAGATTGATTTTGACCTTGATAGCCGCATTGAACTTGAACTCCGCACTGACGGAAAAGAAAACGCTGAACACATGATGCTAGTCGATCTTGCACGTAACGATGTGGCTCGAATTTCTCAAGCAGGCAGCCGCCACGTAGCCGATCTACTTAAAGTTGACCGTTATAGCCACGTGATGCACCTTGTTTCGCGTGTTGTTGGTCAACTGCGTGACGATCTAGATGCACTGCATGCTTACCAAGCATGTATGAATATGGGCACATTAACTGGCGCACCTAAAATTCGTGCCATGCAATTGATTCGCGATGTAGAGCAAGCACGCCGAGGCAGCTATGGTGGTGCAGTAGGTTATCTCACCGGCGAAGGAACGTTGGATTCCTGTATTGTAATTCGCTCTGCGTATGTCGAGAACGGAATCGCTCAAGTTCAAGCGGGAGCCGGTGTGGTCTTCGATTCTGATCCACAATCAGAAGCTGATGAAACTCGCGGTAAGGCACAAGCGGTGATTTCAGCGATTCAAGTCGCGCACAAACGCGGTTAAAGGAGCAATTTCAAATGGCGAATATCGTATTTATCGACAACTTTGACTCGTTTACTTATAACCTTGTGGATCAGTTTCGAACCCTTGGTCATCACGTGACGATCTACCGTAACAACATCCCCGCACACACTATTGAGCAAGCGATACTTAACCTGCCAAAACCTTTAGTCGTGCTTTCTCCCGGACCGGGCGCACCTGCCGATGCCGGTTGTATGCCAGAACTAATTAAACGTTTAAAAGGCAAGGTGCCAATCATCGGTATTTGCCTAGGTCATCAGGCTATTGTTGAAGCGTATGGTGGAAAAGTTGCCGGAGCGGGTGAAATTGTGCATGGTAAGATTTCAATGATGGAACACCAAAACCACACTACATACCGCGGGCTACCCTCTCCACTGGCCATTGCGCGCTACCATTCTTTAGTGGCGACACAAATCCCAGAAGGTTTAACCGTGACGGCTGAGGTAGATGGGTTGGTCATGTCCGTCGTGCAGGAGCAAGACAAGGTATGTGGCTTCCAGTTTCACCCTGAGTCAATCATGACCACTTATGGAGCGACGTTACTCGCCAATGCCATTGAATGGGCATTAGAGCGAACAAAAGGATAAGGAGAAGATCATGGATCAGATCATAAACAAGCTATACGACCAGCAATCGCTAACGGAACAAGAGAGCCAGCAGCTTTTCGATATTATTATCCGAGGCGAATTAGACCCAATTTTGATGGCGTCAGCACTTACGGCCCTAAAAATTAAAGGGGAGACGCCAGCTGAAATCGCAGGTGCGGCGAAAGCACTACTAGAAAATGCCCGTCCATTTCCTCGTCCAGAATACGATTTTGCCGATATCGTAGGCACTGGTGGCGATGGGCACGACACGATCAATATTTCTACCACCGCTGCATTTGTTGCCGCTGCGTGTGGATTAAAAGTAGCAAAGCATGGCAACCGCAGCGTATCGAGTAAATCAGGTTCTTCAGACTTACTCGATTCGTTCGGCATTAACTTAGCCATGAGTGCCGACGATACCCGTAAAGCCGTCGATGAATTGGGGGTCGCTTTCCTATTTGCTCCTCAATACCATGGTGGTGTTCGTCATGCGATGCCTGTTCGCCAAACCATGAAAACGCGCACTATTTTTAATATCCTTGGTCCGCTAATCAATCCAGCTCGTCCCAATATTGAGTTAATGGGGGTTTACAGTGAAGAACTGGTGCGTCCTATCGCCGAAACCATGCTCAAGATGGGTATGAAGCGCGCCGCGGTTGTACATGGTAGCGGGCTTGATGAAGTCGCGATTCACGGTGACACCAGCGTAGCTGAAATCAAAGACGGTAAGATCCATGAGTACACTCTGTCACCTGAAGATTTTGGTGTCGAACGCTTCCCACTTGAGGCAATTAAAGGTGGCGATCCGCAAGAGAATAAAGCCATCATCACGAACATTCTCACCGGTCGCGGTACTGACGCTCAGCTTGGGGCGGTTGCAGTAAACGTTGCGTTGCTCATGCGCCTATTTGGTCATGAAGATTTAAAAGCCAACACGCGACAAGCAATAGATGTGATGAATTCCGGTAAAGCATTTAAGCTGGTTGAACAACTGGCAGCACGCGGATAAGGGCGAATTATGACACAGCAATCAGACAAACTATCCCAACACGTTTCAACACAAGAAGCGCAGATGGCCGAAGTGCTCGCGAAAATTGTACGCGATAAATACCTATGGGTAGATGAGCGTAAGAAAACGCAACCGCTAGATAGCTTTCAAGCATCACTGCTACCTGCTGATCGCGATTTTTACCAAGCGCTCAGTGGCAGTAAAACCGCGTTTATCTTGGAGTGTAAAAAAGCCTCTCCATCAAAGGGCTTGATTCGTGATGACTTTAACTTGGATTACATCGCCTCCACGTATGATCTGCATGCTGACGCGATTTCAGTACTCACCGATGAAAAGTATTTCCAAGGTAGTTTTGATTTCCTACCTCAGGTTCGTCGCCAAGCTCGCCAGCCAATCTTATGTAAAGATTTCATGATCGACAGTTACCAGATCTATTTAGCACGACACTACCATGCTGATGCGATTCTACTGATGCTCTCGGTATTAAATGATGAGCAGTACCAAGCGTTAGCAAACGTAGCTCATTCACTTGATATGGGCGTATTGACTGAAGTGAGTAACGAGGAAGAACTTCATCGGGCGGTGAAACTCAACGCAAAGGTAATTGGTATAAATAACCGCAACCTGCGTGATTTAAGCACCGATTTGAATCGAACTAAAGAGTTGGCGCCCACTATTCGTCAACTTGCTCCCGATGCGATCGTAATTTCAGAGTCTGGCATTTATTCTCATCAACAAGTACGTGAACTGGCTCAGTTTGCCGATGGCTTTTTAATTGGCAGCTCTTTAATGGCTGAAGACAACCTTGTCCACGCCGTACGTAAAGTTACATTGGGACAAAACAAAGTTTGTGGGCTTACCCACCCTGAAGATGCAGCAAAAGCCTATCAGTCGGGTGCAGTCTTTGGTGGGCTTATTTTTGTTGAAGCTTCTAAACGCTATGTCAGCCCAGAAAATGCGCGCTTGGTGATGAGTGGCGCTCCGTTAAATTACGTCGGCGTGTTCCAAAACCACCCTGCGGAGATCGTGGTCGAAATTGCCACTCATTTAAATTTGTCGGCAGTACAGCTACATGGCTGTGAATCACAAGAATACGTTGACGTTCTGCGAATCCAGCTACCAAAGAGCATTGAAATTTGGAAGGCTTATGGTGTAAGCGACCAAAAAGTCACCCGTCTGTCGAGAAATATCGACCGTCACTTACTCGATGCCCAAGTAGGTAACCAAAGTGGCGGCACTGGAAAAGTGTTTGATTGGTCGTTAATTGGCTGCACTGAAGAAGTGATGCTAGCGGGCGGTTTATCTTCAGATAATGCCCAACAAGCCAGCCAATTGGGCTGCCTAGGCTTAGACCTAAATTCAGGCGTTGAAAGCGCACCGGGCAAGAAAGATCTAGTTAAGTTGCAACAAGCGTTTGCGGCAATCAGAGAATATTAAGGAAGAAAGCAATGGCAAAGTTAGATGCCTATTTTGGCGAATACGGCGGTCAGTACGTTCCGCAAATTTTGGTGCCTGCGCTAGATCAACTAGAGCAAGCGTTTATTGATGCACAAGCAGACCCTGAGTTTCGCGGTGAATTTATGTCACTGCTGCAAGAATACGCGGGGCGCCCTACTGCATTAACGCTCACGCGCAACCTAACCAAAGGAACAAAAACCAAGCTGTATTTGAAACGCGAAGATCTCCTTCATGGGGGCGCTCATAAAACCAACCAAGTGTTAGGTCAGGCACTACTGGCAAAACGCATGGGTAAAAATGAAATTATCGCTGAAACAGGCGCCGGACAACATGGCGTTGCTACGGCGCTTGCCTGTGCTCTGCTCGGTTTAAAATGCCGTGTTTACATGGGTGCAAAAGATGTAGAAAGACAAAGCCCGAACGTATTTCGTATGAAGCTAATGGGTGCTGAAGTGATCCCTGTTCACTCAGGCTCAGCAACATTAAAAGATGCCTGTAACGAAGCACTACGTGATTGGTCTGGTAGCTACGAAACGGCGCACTATCTATTAGGCACAGCAGCAGGTCCTCACCCATTCCCAACTATCGTTCGTGATTTCCAGCGTATGATTGGAGAAGAAACTAAAAATCAAATTCTAGCGCGCGAAGGTCGCCTACCTGATGCACTGATTGCCTGTGTGGGTGGCGGTTCTAACGCTATTGGCATGTTTGCCGACTTTATTGAAGACAAAGGTGTGCGCCTAATTGGTGTAGAACCGGCTGGTAAAGGCATTGATACTGACCAACACGGTGCGCCGCTCAAACATGGTAAAACGGGGATCTTCTTTGGTATGAAGGCACCACTAATGCAAGACCCAAATGGTCAGGTAGAAGAGTCTTACTCCATTTCAGCGGGTTTAGATTTCCCATCAGTTGGTCCACAACACGCTCATCTCAATTCAACAGGTCGAGCTGAGTATGACAGCGTAACGGACGACGAAGCACTGGATGCTTTCCAAGAACTAGCACGTAGCGAAGGGATCATCCCGGCCCTCGAATCTGCTCATGCGTTGGCTCATGCACTGCGCATGGCACGTGAGAACCCAGACAAAGAGCAACTTTTAGTGGTTAACCTCTCCGGTCGTGGTGACAAAGACATCTTTACCGTTCACGCTATTCTTGAAGAAAAAGGAGTGTTCTAATGGACCGTTATCAACTGATGTTTGACCAGCTAGGCAAACAAAACCAAGGTGCATTTGTTCCTTTTGTTACCGTGTGTGACCCAAACCCAGAGCTATCGCTAGAAATCATGCGTACGCTTGTCAACGCAGGTGCTGATGCGCTTGAACTGGGCATGCCCTTTTCTGATCCTCTCGCCGACGGCCCTACCATTCAAGGGGCTAATATTCGTGCATTAGAGTCCGGTGCGACACCGGATATTTGCTTTGAATTAATTAGTAAAATCCGTGCTGAGTTTCCACAACTGCCGATTGGTTTATTAATGTATGCCAACTTAGTGTTTTCTCGTGGCATTGAAAACTTCTACCAACGTTGTGCCGATGCGGGGATCGACTCGGTTTTAATCGCTGACGTTCCGACTAACGAAAGTGCAGAGTTTGTTGCAGCAGCAGAAAAGTTCGGTGTCCACCCTATCTTTATCGCCCCACCAACCGCGAGTGATAAAACATTGGAATCGGTGGCGCAACTTGGCAGTGGCTACACCTACTTACTTTCTCGTGCTGGTGTTACTGGTGCAGAAACCAAAGCGAATATGCCAGTAAGCGATATGCTAGAGAGATTGAACCAATTTGATGCACCACCCGCTCTCCTTGGGTTTGGCATCTCCTCCCCTGAGCAAGTTAAACAAGCAATTGATGCCGGTGCCGCTGGGGCGATTAGTGGCTCGGCTGTGGTGAAAATCATCGAAACAAATCAAGCTGATCCAAAGAAAATGCTGGAGATTCTGAGCGGTTTCATCTCATCAATGAAGGCGGCAACACAGAAATAATTGATATTTCGTCGACAAAAAAGCCCAGCGAATCGCTGGGCTCATAAAATAGCTTTTAACGCATTATAAGAAGTGGAAAGTCGCGTTAAGAGTGAAGTTTTTAACGTCTTCTTCTTTCATTGAGAAAACATTGTAACTTGCACCAACAGAAACCGGACCCATTAAGAAGTATTCTGCGCCAACACCATACATCATATCAACTTCATCTTCTTTGAAGTTACCGCTCTTACTTTCAAGCGTATAAGAGTGTACACCCGCTTTGGCATAAACGTGCAGAGGACCCAAGTCGATACTTGGTTTTGCAGCAAAGTAAACGGCTGAACCTTCAAGATCGCGTGTTTGACCAGCGTAGTTAACGTTGTCAAATTCGCCAAAGTTTTGGTAGCCAGCTTCTAGACCAATGAATGGCAAGATACCCGTACCCACGTGTACATTGTATGAAGTTGAAGACTCATTACCGAGGTCAGCTTTACCTGCACTCGCACCACCGTAAATCCATGAGTCCGCTGAAGCAGTCGCAGATGCACCAAGTAGTGCTAGAGCGAGTAGTGTTTTTTTCATAATTAACCTTCTCTTATAATTTTCGTGAGCTCGGCAACGCATTGCCGGATCTCTGACATAGCAGCATTTTGCGTAAAATAATGCAATTTATATACCGCCGTGTAAACAGCAGGTAAAATAAACCCCGTTAAAGTGAAAAACTTTAACAGGGTGAATAAGTTAGCTATCTAACAAGCGTCAATCGTGTTTTTGACACGCTTGTCAGAAACTGGATACGGCGTGCCGAGTTGTTGGGCAAACAGACTAACTCGCAGCTCTTCAATCATCCAACGGATTTCTTTGACGTTTTCCGGTACTTCCATGCCCTTAGGGATTTTGTTCAGTAGTTCTTTGTAATCACTTGCTACTGATTCAATCCTTAACATGTGCAAACGATCTTTATTTGGATCAATTGGCAGTTTTTCCATGCGACGCTCAATGGCACGCATATAGCGCAGAATATCAGGCAGGCGCTTCCAGCCACACTCAGTCGCAAAGCCTTTAAATATCAGCCCTTCAACCTGTGCTTTGATATCTGACAGCGCAAACGCCATGGTGAAATCAATTCGACCTTTGAGTTTTTTATTGATGTTAAAAGCCGTGGTTAAGATAGTTTCGACTTGTTGAGCAATGTCCACCACAGTATCACCCAGTTCGCCGCGAATCTGTTCTTTCATCGCTTCAAACTTATCCGCTTGCCACACCAAGCCACCCTGCTCTTCAATTAGCTTATCGATACCACAAGAAATGCAGTCATCAATAAGGTCCATCACTCTGCCATACGGGTTAAAGTACAGACCAAGTTTTGATTTATTCGGCAAATTAGAGTGCAAATACTTAATTGGCGAAGGTACGTTTAGTAGCACTAACCGGCGCTGACCTGCACGCATCGCGGAAACCTGTTCTTGTTCGGTCTCGTATAGCTTAATTTCGACACTATCTTTGTTATCAACAATCGCTGGGTAAGCTCGAACGTCATAGCCACCACGTTTTTGTTGATACACCTTAGGCAATTCACCAAAGCTCCACGTACGCAAACCTTGCTGTTCAATATCATCATCAGCCACTTTAGAAAGCGTCTGCTGTACTTTCTCTTTAAGGCTCTCTTTTAACTCGTGAAGGTTTTTACTTTCGTTAAGCTTGCGATTGCGGTGATCGACTGCGCGGAATGTCACTTTTAAGTGTTCTGGCACTTGATCTAGTTTCCAATCCTCACGAAGCAGCTCAACACCCGTCATGCGGCGCAGCTCTTTTTCCATCGCATCCAGCAATGGCATTTCCATTGCAGTTACACGCGCTAAGAAAGCATCAGCATAGTTAGGTGCAGGCACAAAGTTCTTGCGCAGTGTTTTAGGTAGTGACTTAATTAAACTCACCACCAACTCATGCCGCAAGCCTGGGATCTGCCAATCAAACCCTGCGGGTTCTACTTGGTTTAAAATCGGCAATGGCAGGTGAACGGTGACACCGTCACTATCTACGCCAGGTTCGAACTGGTAGCTCAATTTGAGTTTGATGCCATTTTGGTACCAGAAGTTCGGATAATCCAAATCCGTTATGTGGCTTGCATCCCCTCTGAATAGCATCTCTTTTTCAAAGTTAAGCAATTCAGGGCTTTCTTTCGATGCCTTTTTCCACCAAGTATCAAAATGTTTACCTGATACAACTTCAGTACCTACGCGTTGATCGTAAAAATCAAACAGCTCATCGTCATCCACCAAAATGTCACGACGACGTGACTTATGCTCTAACTCTTCAACTTCTTCCAGCAATTTGCGGTTTTGTTTGAAGAAGGCATGTTTGGTTTCCCATTCACCCTCGACTAATGCGCTGCGAATGAAAATTTCACGGCTTATGGTTGAGTCTATGTTGCTGTAGTTGACTAAACGCTTGGGAACAATGGCGATGCCATATAGCATCACTTTTTCGTGAGCCATAACCGCGGCTTGTTTCTTCGACCAATGTGGTTCGCTATAGCTACGCTTAATCAAGTGCTTAGCTAACGGTTCAATCCATTCAGGCTGAATCTTGGCAATGATGCGTCCCCAGAGCTTTGACGTTTCCACCAGCTCCGCCGACATCACCCATTTAGGTTGCTTCTTAAACAAACCCGATGCTGGGAAGATATGAAAACGGGCATTGCGGGCGCCTTGGTATTCACTTTTCTCTTGGTCTTTGATACCAATATGAGACAGCAAGCCAACTAAAATAGCACTGTGTACGCTTTCATAATTCGCCGGCTCGCTGTTTAGCTTAAACTCCATTTCACGCATTGATTGGTGAATTTGGAAGTAAACATCTTGCCATTCTCGAACGCGCAGGTAGCTGAGGAACTCTTGCTTACATTGTTTGCGGAACTGACTGCCCGATAACTCTTTTTGCTGTGCTTGGATGTGATCCCACAAATTGACGAAAGTCAGAAAGTCAGAATCTTCATGGAAGAACCGACGGTGCTTTTCATCCGACGACTGCTTCTTATCACTTGGACGCTCGCGAGGATCTTGGATCGACAATGCCGACGCGATAATCATCATCTCTTTTAATGCACCGTACTTTGGCGCTTCAAGCACCATACGCGCTAATCGAGGGTCGATAGGTAAACGCGCTAATTGGCGACCAATCGGTGTCAATCGTTTCTTCGCTTGTTTTACTTCAGGGTGAATTGCCCCTAGCTCTTCAAGCAGCCTGACACCATCTTGAATATTGCGCTGATCTGGCGCTTCAACAAATGGGAAGGCTTCAATATCGCCCAAACCAAGTGCGGTCATTTGCAGAATAACGGACGCAAGGTTGGTACGCAGAATTTCCGGATCGGTAAACTCAGGGCGCGAGTTGAAATCGTCCTCTGAGTAAAGACGAATACAGATACCCTCTTCCACACGACCACAACGACCTTTACGCTGGTTAGCACTGGCTTGTGATACCGGCTCAATCGGTAGGCGCTGTACTTTGGTGCGGTAGCTGTAACGGCTGATACGCGCCGTACCCGGGTCAATGACATACTTTATGCCAGGAACCGTTAATGAGGTTTCTGCAACGTTAGTTGCCAACACGATTCGGCGGCCTGCATGAGGTTGGAAAATCTTGTTTTGCTCACCCGAGGAGAGACGCGCGTAAAGTGGCACAATTTCGGTGCTTTTTAGATTACGCTTCGATAAGGCATCAGCGGTATCACGTATTTCACGCTCACCGTTCATAAAGATTAGGATGTCACCAAAACCTTCATCACAAAGCTCATCTACCGCTTCAAAAATACCTTCCAATTGATCACGGTCACTATCGTCATCGCCACTTAGTGGACGATATCGCGTATCGACAGGGTAAGTACGCCCTGATACTTCAATAATTGGCGCATTTCTGAAGTGCTTTGAGAAGCGTTCTGGATCGATAGTTGCCGAGGTAATGATCACTTTAAGATCAGGGCGACGCGGCAGCAGTTCTTTCAAATAACCCAGAATAAAATCGATGTTAAGGCTACGTTCGTGTGCTTCATCGATGATGATCGTATCGTACTGATTCAAAAACCGATCATGCTGGATTTCAGCCAGTAGAATACCGTCTGTCATCAGTTTGATTTGAGTTTTATCAGAGATCTGATCGTTAAATCGAACCTTATAGCCGACAAATTCACCCAATTGGGTTTTCATCTCTTCCGCAATACGATTCGCCACTGAACGTGCAGCAAGACGACGAGGCTGAGTATGCCCGATTAATCCAAATTTACCGCGCCCAAGCTCGGCACAGATTTTAGGTAATTGCGTGGTTTTACCCGAGCCTGTTTCACCTGCAACGATAACCACTTGGTTTTCCGCAATGGCCTTGGCAATATCGTCTTTCTTTTGGCTAACAGGGAGCAGTTCAGGGTATTCGATCGTGATCGGTTGTGAGTGACGTAACTCTACTTCCATCATCGATTTTGCGATATCAAGTGCGATTTCATCAAACACCACATTTCGTGACGCTTCTTTATTTATTTTACTCGCACCAGAGATTCGCTTACTCAAACGGAAGCGATCACGCAACATACATTGTTCTAACGCTTTACGTAGAGACGTGGCGTTGTTTGCCTGCACTTTCTGTTCGCTAGGCTGCGTTTTTTTCGGCTGTGACGAAGTCAAAGCGTTTCCTATTTTTCTTTATCAAAACTGCATGGATTGTATCACAAAATAATACTAAAACGCCCATCGACACAGGAGTGAAGATGGGCATTCGCAACAGTTCATTGGTTACTGGTTAAAAATCAAACTGGATGTAAATGGTGTTGTAGTTACTGCCGCCTTTGATTCGACCAAATTGCGACGCTTTTTCAAAAATAGCACTGCGATGATGCAATGAGTAGCCAACCCATACATTCTTCCAGTCTGACTGACTCATCAATTCACCGACGTTCACATCAAATGAGAAATCTAAGTAGTTAAGCAAATTACTTGGTGTATATCCTTTACGCGCCATTTCACTACCTTCGATGTAGGTAATGTTATCGATATACGAAATGCCCTCCGCGATACCAAAGCGCCAACGTGTTGGCCAATCAATTGTCACATAAGCTTTGATCGCTGCCACGTATTCAGTACTGGCATTTTGAACCTCAGACGACCAATGATGGACGAGCCCCGGAGTAAAGAAGATATCAATCGGGTAACCAAACAGTTCATCGGTTAAAGGATGACCATAGAATACGGATGTAAGTTGGTTATTGTAGGGATCTTTTTCACGCTCCAAGGCAAGAATATCGCCAATGTTGGATGGCGTCGCCCAGCCATGAGCAATTCGCAAGTAACGCTGATTACTTAGCTCAGATTTACGCGGTTTGGTTTTATCATTGAAAAAGCCAAACCCAACAAATACTTCGCCTTCATAACGATCGACAACCGCATTTGAGTGATAAGCGTTGTCATCAAGTCGTGTGATGCTGGTTGAACCTAACAAATACAAATTAGATGCAACGTGATAACGAGCATCAATACCAATATTCACATCCACACCTGCACCAATGGTTTGATCTGTGAACTCGCTAAATGCGTAATACTGGCTGTTAAAGTCTGCTTCTTTGTAGCGCAAGGTTAAGTGAGGTTTTAACTCCCAATTCCCAAACTCATACTCCGCAGTTGCACGCAGGTTCGAGTGCAAACGGGTATCTTCATCCCCCATTAACTCCCAGTCAATGTGCCAAGTCTCATTCAATTGATGTCGAATTTGAAGTCCAAAATCAGCGGTATCACCTTGATCTGCATTTTGTATTGAAGCGGGAATATCAACAAAGCGCATACGAGTGAGCACATTAAGCTCAAAGGCATTTTCCTGCCAGTTGGCGACATGCACGCCCCCTTCTAAGCCATCGATGAAAACGTAATCATTATTGAAATACATCGATGGTACAAAAGTCGCGACACTTTGGTCACCAACAGCCGTGTCAAATGGTACGCTGGCTAATCGATACATAGCAGCAATACCCCATTCCTGTTCTACTTGGGCTTTTGGGGCTGCTTGAGCATCATTTGAAATCGTGCAAATTGCTATCAAAATTACCGAAAAAAGTGGAAGCGAGTTAAAAGTTGTCATTTTTTTAGCCAAAAGGTAATTATTTTTGTTGGATCAGCGACTTTGTTCTTATGTTTCACTGACGATCGACGTTAATATAAGAACATACACCCTCTAAATGCAAAGAATTGTGAAAGTTTCTGAACTGAAGAATTTACTCGACACCTTTCCTGTCAATCCAGATCTTGATGTAGTCACTGGAGACGAATGGTTACCCGAACAGCTTGTAGCGACTTCAATTGTCGAGGACGTACTGTTTCTAGAGTTTGACAACGCGCCAGAAGATATTCAAGCAGAAGAAGCCCGAGGCTTCGTCGAACATGAAATAGAGATGATTCGAGGAAAAATCGACCAGATAATTACAGAGAGCTCCGACGTTAATAGTAAAACAGATGCAATTTTAGCCTTGTTTTTGCTTGGGCATGAACTCAATAGCTGTGAAGTGATTGAAATATTGGAAGAGAATGAACAAACTCTAGACGATCAGCAAACTACTTCTCTCCATACTGAAACGGTTTAAGCCGTTACACAAAACCCAATAAGGTGCATTCGTGTTACCCATGAGCGACAACCAAACTTTGCCGCTAGTTTTAGCTGGTCCTATTCTCCGCAAATCCACGCCAGATGAATTAGTTCTCTGGTTGGTAACTCGAGAACCGATTCAAGGCTGCTTTCAACTTTATGCCGAAGCCGAGCAGGGAATCATTTTTGAAGCATCTTTATCAAGCTGTAAACAAATACAACTTGGAGACAAAGCACACGTTGTTTTGGCTCAGTTTAAGGGGCATTTTCCTGCCAACATCGCGCTCAGTTATGAATTTGTCACTCAACACGGCAAGCTTTCACAACTGCAGCCCGAGATACTGTACAAAGATGAAACTCGCCCAAACTTTCGCATTTCAACGCAAGCAGACTACCTGTTACATGGATCGTGCCGTAATCCACACCACCCAGCCAAAGATGCGCTGATTCAAGCAGATTTGAAAGTTTCAAATCAAACACTAGAAGAGCGACCTGACATCTTGCTAATGAGTGGTGATCAGATCTACGCTGATCACGTAGCAGGACCAATGCTCGACGCCATTCATCAAGTCTGTGATTTACTTGGTTTACAGGAAGAGCAATTTTTTGCAGCGCCGATTGAAAATAGCCAAGAGCTTTTCGCGCACCCTCACTGCTATTACCAACGTGACAAACTGCTGCCAAGTTACAATGACAATAGCCACTGGCTAAATCGTTTTCTACTACCAAAATATACCCCTGTGTTTAGCTCGCGAGAATGTGAGAATCACCTGATCACTTTTAGTGAATTCATCGCGATGTACTTGCTCGTGTGGTCCCCTGCATTATGGCGCTGCATCAACATCAACCGCTTAGAGGAACAAGGGTTTACTCATGGTGGACAAGCCTTCTCGGCAGTCACAATTAAGCATTGGCGAGCTGAGAAAACGCAAATTGAGCAATTTGTCGCAGGACTTAAAAACACCGCACGCTTAATGGCTCACATACCGACCTACATGATATTTGATGACCATGATGTCACCGATGATTGGAACTTAACGGTAGGTTGGGAGAAAGCGGCATACGAAAATGCATTTGCAAAACGCATTATTGGGAACGGTCTGCTCGCTTATTGGCTTTGCCAAGGTTGGGGAAACGAACCCGACAACTTTCCTCAAGAACTATGGAATTTGGCTGGACGATTTGTTGCAAAACCACTTGGTGACAACGTTGAGGCTCAAGCACATGACGAGCTAATTCAATATTTATATAGCTTCGAGAAATGGCATTATACCATCCACACATCACCTAAAGTTGTTGTGTTGGATACGCGAACCCGCCGTTGGCGCTCAGAATCACGTATGAATAAACCCTCAGGCTTGATGGATTGGGAAGCGTTGATTGAATTTCAGCAAGAGTTAATGCATCAAGACAAAGTTGTGGTGGTCTCTGCCGCGCCCATGTTTGGGGTTAAATTTATCGAAGCATTGCAAAAAAGCATGACCTTACTTCGACAACCACTACTGATAGATGCTGAAAACTGGATGGCGCATCCCGGCAGTGCCAACACACTTTTAAGTATATTTACCCACACAAAAACCCCCACCAACTTTGTGATTCTGTCTGGCGATGTACACTACTCATTTGCTTACGACATCAAACTTAGATTTAGAAAATCGAGCCCAAACATTTACCAAATTACCTGTAGTGGTTTTAAAAACCAATTCCCTGAACCGCTACTCGGTATCTGCGATCGTATCGATCGCGCGATATATTCGCCTCGTTCGCCACTTAACTATTTAACCAAACGCAAGCGATTAAAAGTCTTCAAGCGTGATCCTGATACCCCGAGTTCACGTCGCTTAGTTAATAGCAGTGCTGTGGGTGAATTGAAATTGGACTCATACGGAAAGCCATGTGAAATCTCGATTTTGACCGGCGAAGGAAATAGTATTCACTTTCCTCCAACACACGAAAGCTTGTGATCCATATAAAACGCCACTATGTATAGAACTAAGAACTTTAAAATTAGTGGCGAACATTATGCTCAATTCAATTACCAGACTATTTAAGCAATTGCTCGAAGGGCACGATTTAGGTGAGCAACACAAAGCCGATCCAAACTTAGCGATCGCATGTTTACTGTATGAAGTTGCTGGCGCCGATCATCAAATTGAAGACAATGAGATCGCGGCAAAGAAACAATTAGTGGGTCGATTACTCAGTTTAGACGCTACCCAGACCGATATTCTGCTCAATCGAGCTGAGACACAATCGAAACAATCTTCATCCTTGTATGAATTTACTTCACAACTACGCGATCTCAGCCAAGAGACGCGATATGCGCTTATACAAGCGATGTGGGAAGTTGCCCATGCTGATGGTGAAATCGATCCACTCGAAGATGCAGTAATACGTAAAAGCGCCGAATTACTTTATGTTGACCATAGTGAATTTATTCGTGCAAAACTCTCGATCACGCAAGGACATGGCAAGTCATAGCAGCGCACATCAAAGTCATCAGGCAATAAAAAAGCGAGTTCTCGGCTCGCTTTTTTATTTCAAGGTCTGCAACTAAAACATAGTCAACGCCAACTTTGCCAAGTTGTATGCATCCACATAACCAGAATGTTGCCGCCCTTCCCACTCAATATCTTTTGCTTCTTGCGCCGCTTTATGGCCAATACGCTTATCTTTTAGACGATGTTGAATACGGTACAAGGTGGCAAGGTTAATGTACTCGTTGAAAGGTACATCAAGCCCTTTATCTGCACACTCTTTAGCAAGCACTAAATCATCTCGCCCCCAAGCAGCATAAATTTTCTTCGAGCCGCCGAAATTTTTGATCATCGATTTGATCACTTCAGCTAGCGGTCGTCCTTGTTTCTCAATTTTACGTGGTGTGATGCCAGTCAATTCTGCACAAAACAACGACACTTCATCATGCTCTGGCTTTACATAATACTGAGCGCGTTTGACTATTTCACCCTTAACTAAATCGATTTCTGCCAAGCCGATTTCGATAATTTCGCCAGTGCTTCCAACGCCGTCTTTATTCCAGCAACACATTTCTAAATCGAAACAAACGATACGGTTGTGATTCATAACTCGCCCGATGAGGTTCTAAACTAACAAGTAAAATTCTACCGTAAACTACCAACTAACCCAAGCTTGGGTCTACCCTACGGCTCTCTGTTCGACCAGTTATTCAGCAATTGTGACTTTATTGCGCCCGGAATTCTTACTGAAATAGAGTTGGGCATCGGCGATTTGCATGATTTGTTCTGCGTCTTCACCTACACGGATAGCCGCTCCAATGCTCAAAGTGCAAGTCACCATGTGCCCACCAAGCAAAGTTTTACGTTCACACATCACAGCACGAATGGTTTCCAAGTATGCCTGTAAATCAACGCGCTTTACTACTTGGCTGATAATACAGAATTCATCGCCACCCAATCGCACTAACAAGTCGTCAGGATTAATGCACTCCTCAACAGTCGCCGCCACATGGCGGAGCAATTGATCGCCACCGGGATGACCATAGTTATCATTAATGTACTTAAACCGATCAACATCGAAACCAATCAAGGTGAACTCGCGGTCTTTATCAATGGCTTGCGTAATAAATTCATTGAACGCACGACGATTATATAGCCCAGTTAACGCATCATGGTTAACGAGGAAGCGTAATTCTTCGGTCCGCGTTTCCAAAAGTGATGCTAAATGCGACTGTGCACGTACTTGAAGAAAGACGATATAGCTGAGAAGAATAGCGATGACAAAACCGCCAAATACAATTGCACTCAATATAAGTTTATCGTTTGCAGTATTATCTTCGGTTAAGCGAAAGCTGACCTTCCATTGACGATTCGGCAGTTGAATGATGGTGTCGAGTTCAAATCCTTTGGTCGTCGTCCAATTTTTGCTTTCAAATAGCACTGAATCATCTTCAGCGTCAAAGCCAAGATCATTCACTTTGACTTCAAGTTGTCGGTTCGCTGCTGTTCGCGTCATCAAACCGTCAAAATAATGTGAGGTACGAATAACACCGATCACCACACCAATAAGTTGCTGGTCATCGCCTCTATTAAATACAGGGTGATAAACCAACATACCATCTTTCTTCATATCTTTAGTGAGCCCATCTTGCAACAGCCGGACTTTGTCAGAAACACTGACTTTCTGCTGAAAGCGCATGTTATCGATAACCAACTGAAAACGCAGACGTGAATCATAAAAACCCAATACTTTCTTATTAATATCATTTTCCGGGTAGATATCTCGAGCGACGTAAATGGGTTCATCGGCTTGCATGATGTAACCATGAGTGACGGGGGCGTCTTTGGGGATGGTATAAAGACGAAAATCAGGTTGGTCGAGACGAACCTTAGCAAGATACTGAGGAATATCGTCTTTTTCTACCCGTTCCATCCATTGCAAGGTGACTAAGGTTTGGGAAGAAGTCATAACTTGTTCCGCAAAGGTGTCAAAATTACTCCACTCATCGCGACTGGTAGAATAGAAGAAGTTAGCGCCTGTACCTATTTGGTCCAAATCATTATTAACGAACTCTTTGAGTATCTCAGTTTGCCTTTGCGCCAGGCTTTCAAACAGGCGCTTACCATAATTGATTTGCATCTGATAAGAGTAAATTGCGACAACACAGGTTACCAACATAGTGACCCAAAAGGTCAATGCTGTGTATAACCATTTCTTATCAAAAACAATCTTCATTCAGTCATGTTTACGCTATCTATTCGTGGGGCGACATAATACTCCCAAGTTACCAAGTACTAAAACTTTTCTTTCCCTAGCTCACTCATTAGTACCAAATTAGCGGCGTTTTATCGACTTATAAGAAAACCTTGCTCAAAAACGAATCAACCAGTGCTGGCTATACTATTTCTTATGCCATTTCTACAAGCTTCCGTACTTGAATGTGATACCATCCACCCCAATTTACTTGTGATTACTAGCTTTTAGCCCAAGTTCTATTCAATCATAACTTGAACTCTAACCTATAAAGAGAATTGTCATGACGTTCGATTTACAAATGATTCCTCAAACGTTCGATATGTTGCATGCAGGTCTTACTGCATCAAGTGTTCTATTACTTCTCGTTGCGGTTTCACGCAAATCTACAGTGATTGAGAAAGTCATCGAAAAGCCCGTTGAGAAAATCGTTGAGGTTGAAAAACCGGTCGAAAAAATCGTTGAAGTTGAGAAAATCGTTGAAGTTGAAAAAGTGATTGAGAAAGTTGTCGAAGTTGAATCAAAACTGGCAACCGCAAGCACTGACTCTGCAATGCAGTTGCTCTCCATCATGCAGCAAGAGGCTCGCCTAATCGATTTCCTAAAAGAAGACCTTACTTCATTCTCAGATGAAGATGTTGGAGCTGCGGCTCGCGTTATTCACACTGGCGGTCAGAAAGTACTGGCTGACTACGTAACGCTAGAGCACATCCGCAATGAAGATGAAGAAACTCGCGTCGTTGTTGAAGCTGACTTCAACTCACAACAAATTCGCCTAATAGGCAATGTGACTGGTCAAGCGCCATTTAGTGGCACACTGGTACATAAAGGCTGGAAAGCGACCGAAATGAAGCTGCCAAAGCTGGCTGAAAACTACGATGCCTCTGTCATTGCTCCTGCTGAGGTTGAGCTGTAATGGAATATCAAGACACTGCTCCGGCAGAAAATATGCCAATAAATACTAACCAACCAGTGTTCAGCGTCGGTATCGACTTAGGCACCACCCACTGCGTGCTTTCTTACCTCGATACTCGCGATGAAGAAGCCAAAGTTGAAGTGATGCCAATCCCTCAGCTTACAGCTCCGGGCATGGTCGAAACACACAGTCAACTTGGGTCGTTCTTATACCAACCACATGAAAGTGAGATGGATGCATCTTCTCGCGTGCTACCGTGGTCAAGCGAACCAAAAGCTTTAGTGGGTGCGATTGCACGTAACCTTGGGGCGAAGACACCAATTCGCCTGATTGCTAGCGCTAAATCATGGCTTTGCCATGGTGGTGTAAACCGCCGCGATGCCTTTCTACCTGCTGGTAGCCCAGAAGAAGTAGAAAAAGTCTCACCGCTGCGCGCGACGGAGCTCTACCTAGAACACCTAGCAGCGGCATGGAACCACACGCATCCAAATTACCCGCTACAACAGCAAGATATCACTATTACCGTTCCTGCGTCATTTGACCCAGCAGCTCGTGATCTTACTGCAGAAGCGGCGCGCAACATTGGTCTGACTCATCTAACCCTATTGGAAGAGCCACAAGCGGCACTTTACAACTGGATTGATAACAGTGGCGACAAGTGGCGTGAACAAGTTATCGTTGGTGATATCGTTTTAGTGATCGATATCGGTGGTGGTACGACTGACCTTTCTTTAGTTAAAGTGACTGAAGAAGACGGTAACCTAACTTTGAATCGTATCGCGGTAGGTGAACACATCCTACTTGGCGGTGACAACATGGACTTGGCCTTAGCCTACCGCCTTAAAATGAAACTGGCGCAAGAAGGCAAAGAGCTACAACCATGGCAAGTTCAAGCAATAACGCACGCATGTCGTGATGCAAAAGAAGCATTGCTTAACGATATAGAGCTTCAAGCTGTGCCTATCGTTGTGCCTAGCCGTGGTTCTAAACTACTTGGCGCAACGCTAAAAACCGAATTGACTCAGCAAGAAGTACAGCAAACATTAGTTGATGGCTTCTTCCCGCAAGTTTCGATTACAGAGCACCCAGTACAACGTAACCGTGGCGCACTAACGCAAATGGGTCTGCCTTACGCACAAGATGCAGGCATTACTCGCCATATTGCGGCATTCTTGTCTAAACAAGCAAATGCACTATCAAGCGAAACTGCACCAGCACAGGAGTTCAACCCATTTGCTGGCATGCCGGGCATGGGTGGCAACGCAGCAGCGTCAACTGACTTTATCAAACCAACCGCCATTTTATTCAACGGTGGTGTATTGAAGTCAACGCTGCTTTCAAACCGCTTGGAAGAAACCATTGGTGAATGGTTGATTGAAGCAGACGCAGAGTTACCAAAACGCCTAACTGGGACTGATCTTGATCTTGCTGTTGCAAGCGGTGCGTCATACTACGGCTCTGTGCGCCGCGGACAAGGTGTGCGTATTCGCGGTGGTATAGCTTCAAGCTATTACGTGGGTATTGAAAGTGCGATGCCAGCTATCCCAGGAATGGCTCCTCCAATGGAAGCGCTGTGTGTGGCACCATTTGGTATGGAAGAAGGATCAAGTGCAGACGTGCCAAGCCAAGAATTTGGTTTGATAATTGGTCAGCCTGTTAACTTCCAATTTTTCGGTTCAACCGTGCGCCGTGATGATCTAGCGGGTACTCATCTCGATTATTGGGCGCCAGAAGAGCTAGAAGAGTTACCTGAAATTCAGGTCACCCTGCCCGTCTCTGAAGGACGTAGTGAAGGTGAAGTTGTACCGGTAACCCTCGCTTCTCGTGTGACTGAACTTGGTACGCTTTACCTTGAAGCTATCGCCGCAGACAACGGTCAGAAATGGCATGTTGAGTTTGATGTGCGCGAAGACGCCGCTCAAACTGAGTAATCAATAGAAGCGGCATCCAAATGGGTGCCGTTTTGCTATCCAAACTAGGTATATAAACTAGGAATGTATTTATGGGCTCTCCTCGTTTTCTTGTTGGTATCGATTTAGGTACGACTAATACGGTCGTCGCATTCTGTGAAATTACTGACAACTTACAACAATCCCAAGTATCCCTATTCGACATTGACCAATTAATTGGTGCGGGCGAAGTGGTTCGCAAACCACTACTGCCTTCATTTCGCTACCACCCTGCAACTAGCCAAGTCTCCGCAGCAGATTTAACCCTGCCATGGCAAAACCAGCCTGTGGCTGGCGATCTCGATAACGTCATCATTGGCGAGTGGGCGCGTGAATTGGGTGCGAAAGTAGAAGGTCGCCAAGTATCAAGTGCCAAAAGCTGGCTCTCTCATCAAGCGGTTGATCGTCGCTCCGAAATTCTGCCTTGGGCTGGCGCAACTGATGTAGACAAAGTGTCTCCATTGATTGCTAGTGCAAGCTATCTAAACCATATTCGCCAAGCTTGGAACTACCGCCACCCAAGTAACAAACTCGAAGATCAAGATGTCGTAGTAACAGTGCCTGCATCCTTTGACGAAACCGCACGTAAGCTGACTCTTGAAGCAGCAGAACTAGCAGGCTTACATAAAATCGTACTGCTCGAAGAGCCACAAGCAGTGTGCTACGACTGGTATGCACGCCATCAACAAACTGCCGCAGACGAGCTAAAAGAACTGCCATTGATTTTAGTCTGCGATGTCGGTGGTGGTACGACTGACTTAAGCTTAATTGAAGCGCGTTTTGCTGCAGAGAATGGTGATACTGAAGAACTGGCACTCGATCGTATCGGTGTGGGTGAGCACTTGATGCTAGGCGGTGACAACCTCGATCTAGCATTAGCTCATCTCGCCGAAAGTCGCCTTTCCCAGAATAACAATACCTCAAGCAAGAAGCTCAATGCGGCTAGCTTAACTAAGTTAATTCAACAAACGCGTAAAGCCAAAGAGAACCTGCTTTCAGCCAATGCACCTGAACACGTCAAAATTACTATGCTCGGCAGTGGCTCAAAACTACTTGGTGGTACCAAAAGTATAGATTTGAGCAAAGCCGAAGTGCACCAAATCGCGCTTGATGGCTTCTTCCCAATCAGTGACTTTACCCAACTGCCTGATAAACGCCGTAGTGCGGTGGTGGAGTTTGGTCTACCATATGTAGCAGACCCAGCAGTGAGTAAGCACGTGGCTGAGTTTTTAACCCAGCATCAGCAAGTTTCTCGCGCTGCGCTAGGCATTGAAGATGAAAAACAAAGCGCCATTCCTGTCGGTTTGCTGCTGAACGGTGGCGTATTTAACAGTGAGCTTATCACTGACCGTGTCACTACCTTGCTCAAAAACTGGCGTGGCGGTGATATTACCGTACTGGATAATCCACACCCAGATTGGTCTGTTGCTTTAGGCGCTGTCGCATTTAGTAAAGCACGCCGAGGTGCACAACTTAAAATCGGTGGCGGTGCCGCGCGTTCTTATTTCTTACATCTACAGGAAAAAAATAAATTAGGTAAAGCACTCTGCTTGCTAGCGAAAGGGACTGAAGAAGGTCACGAAATTCGCTTAAGCGGACGCCGCTTCTCGCTGACTTTAGGTGAGCCTGTACGCTTTAACCTTCTGACCTCCACTCACGATACTTTGAGTAACCAAACGGCGATTCAAAATGGTGTTATGGTTAATGTCGACCCCGATTTATTCCAACCACTACCACCGTATATTTCAACGTTAGATGGTGAAGGGGTCGAGTTGCATGCCAACCAAAAAGAGCGCGTAGAAGTGCTACTAGCTTGTCAGCTAACCGAAGTTGGCACGTTGAAAATGGAATGCGTTGCCACGCAAGATGAAAGCAAACGCTGGGCGCTTGAGTTTGAAGTTCGTAATCAACAAGTAGATAAACAAGAGCAGAGCCAACACCCGCGCCTTAACGAGTGTAAAGATCTGATTAGCCGCATCTATAGTGCCAACAAAAAGAGTGCGGAAAACAACGAAATCAAAACACTGGCGAAAGCGCTAGAAAAACGCTTGGGTCAACGTGATGAGTGGGACTTTTTCACGCTACGCCAACTATTTGATGCTTTTGCTACGGGGCGAAAACGTCGTCGTCGTTCAGAACAACATGAGAAAAACTGGCTACGTTTGGCTGGCTTTGCCTTACGCCCAGGCTTTGGCGACGCCACCGATGGCTGGCGTATCGAGCAGGTTTGGAACTTATACCAGCAAGGTATTCAATTTAAGAATCACCAAGGTTGGACTGACTGGTGGGTATTCTGGCGTCGTATTGCTGGCGGTTTAAGCCAAGAGCAACAAGAAATCATATTAGCGGATATCGCTAAGTACTTACATCCTGGCGCAATGAAGAACCCCCAATCGGCAAAAGCTGCACAAGATATGGGTTATGAGTCAATGGTACGTTTAGCCGCATCACTTGAGCACTTAGATGTGGAAGATAAAGTCTTACTCAGTAGCTGGTTCTTAAGTAAAGCTATTAACCACAACCAATACCAACAAGCGCATTGGTGGGCACTAGGGCGATTGGCTTCACGAACGCCGCTTTATGGTAGCCAGCATAATGTGGTTAGCCGTGAGCAGGCAGAGCAATGGCTACCAGAACTGCTTGAACAAAATTGGCAAAAAGAGCCAATGATCGCTTTTGCGGCAGTTATGATTTGCCGTAAAACAGGAGATAGATTATTTGATATCTCTGATGATTGCCGCCAGCAGGTATTGGCGAAACTGAAGCAAAGCAAAGTACCAGAGTCTTGGCTTGAATTAGTGGCAGAAGTGAAAGAGCTTTCTGCTACCGAATCAAAACGTGTATTTGGTGACGCATTGCCGAGCGGTCTAACTCTCGTTCAGCAGTAGGATGCCCTTTGAAATAATGTCACCCCATCTACAGATTTAATCCTCCGAGATTAGATATGTAAATGGGGTGCCTTTTGAAACACCATCAGGTAAGATAATCGCTCATTGGATAGAGGTTGCACATTGATGCAAAAAACAAATCGACAGTTACTGATCGCTCTGTTTAGTGCTTTTTGCCTATTGTGGCTAAGCGCCGTCAATGTTGTGCAAGCCAATAGCAAACTGCCTCCTCACGTTCAAGATACAAGCTTCATTGAAGCATCCCACTCAAAGTGCCCAGATTCAAGTGCATCTGATGCTATGAGTCATCACGTTAAAGTTGAACACCAAAGCTGTTCTTCCGTATGCGTAATGAAGATACCTTTCGAGCCCACGCACTATGCTCTACAACTTGCCCCCACCTCTATCGCTCCAATTGGGCAAGACAATATAGATAAAGCAGTGAGTCGAATTCAAACGCTATTTCGCCCTCCAATCCAATTATCCCTAATTGATTCACCTCGTGCTTAAGCGCACGCGCATTCTATTTAAAGTTAAAATTGGGAACTAAAACTATGAAGACAATCTTTACTCTATTTGCTTTGTTACTGCTAGCAGTTTCAGCTCAAGCAACCACATTCACCGAAGGTGATTACTACACCGTAATTAATGAACCTAAAGCTGACACACCAACGGTTACAGAATATTTTTCTTTCTACTGTCCACACTGCTACCAGTTTGAGTCCATTGTTAAAAACCTCAAACCGGCACTAAATGACGATGTCACATTTGAAAAAGTGCATGTTGGTTTCATGGGCGGCGACATGGCGGAACCAATGGTGAAAGCGTACGCGACAATGGCTCAACTTCAGGTTAAAGAACGAATGATCCCAGCCATGTTTGAGCAGATCCATGTACTACGTAAAGCACCTCAAAGCGAAACTGAATTGCGCCAAGTGTTCATTGATAATGGTGTAAGTGCCGGTGCTTTTGATTTGGTGTATAACAGCAAAGCTGTCGAAATGAAGTTGGAAGAGTACACCGAACAGTTTAAAAACAGTACCCTCCGTGGTGTACCCGCGGTAGTCGTCAACAATAAATACATCGTTGTGGCGAGTAAAATCAAAAGCTTCGATGAATATAACCAACTCGTAAACTATCTACTTACGCTTTAATTTAACAAGCCAGAGCTAAGCTCTGGCTTTTCTTTGTTTGGAGCATATATGCAGCTAGAACATTTTGATGCCATCTATCAACGCGCAGCTAAACGAAAAGGTGATGAGCACCAACTTGAAGCGCGTCTATCTACCCCTCTCAGCAAAAAGGAAATCACCGCCATTAGTGATGACCGTTGGTTATCTGCCTTCTCTATGAAGGTTTTCCAAAGTGGCATGTCTTGGAAAGTAGTCAGAAACAAGTGGCCAAACTTTGAAGAGTTATTCTTTGGTTTCAACATTGAACCATTGCTAATGTTGTCTGATGAGCATTGGGAAATTAAATCAACCGATAAGCGCATCATTCGCCACCACAGCAAAGTAATGTCGATTGCGGCTAACGCACAAATGATTTACGAAGCTCGCATTGAACATGGCTCATTTGGCGAAATGGTAGCTAATTGGCCAACAGAAGATATAACAGGCTTGTGGCAACATTTGAAAAAACACGGCCAGCGACTGGGGGGAAATACAGGTCCCTATTCACTACGCCAAATAGGGGTAGACACCTTTATTTTATCGAGCGATGTAGAAGCTTACTTACGCAGTTACCAAATAATCGAAGGCGGAAGAGATACCAAGCGCTCTCTTGCTCAATGCAATCAAGCCTTTGCACACTGGCAACGAGAAAGTGGACGTAGCCTAACGCACATCAGTCAAATCATTGCCTTTAGTTGCGGTGATAACCACATCTAGTGATGCTGATTAATCATTCTACGTGAAAAGTCATTCTGTGGTTTTGCTGAGCAAAATGAAAACGCATAATCTTGGCAGGTTTTTATACCAATATTCCACCCAGCGCCATGAGTACACCAAACGACACAACTTTGGTAAAAACAACCACCCAAATACAATCACTTATATTGGCATGAGCGGCTTTGTTCAAAAGATACACAAACAGAATTAAACCAAGAATCCAGCCAACCGTAGGAGTAAGAGAAACGAGTGAAACCAACAGAGCAATAACAAGCAAAGACTTGAAATCAATGATGACAAAAGAGAGCTTCGATGCGATATACATACAACATGTTGTAATTATCGCATCCATAACAAAAACTATCGCTTCTAACCCCACCTGTAACCTCTTAAATCTAAACAATATGGAGGGAAATAGTTCATAAACGGCAAGTCGTCGCTGGGGCATCAAATAATAGTGACACCTTCAACCTCAACTACGCTATTTGCTTCAGCCCTATCGATAATTTTAATTAAAACTGATTGGATAGTTTCGTCATTTCTTACGTCCGTTTCACTTACGAATTTTTGCTCTTGAGGCTCAGCTGCTTCTTCTGCGGTAAAAGTGACGATAACTTGTGTCGCAAGATCAGACGTCTTACCAAAATACGCTATCGATAGTAGAGGGTATCCTTTGAAGCCCTTTTTAACCTGTTTTGCTATACGTTTTTTCGCTTTATCCACATTCATAACATAATCCTTGTGGTTGCTTAACCCAATAATAAAAGAACGTTAAACTCTTGCAAAACATAAACTTAAACACATTTAAAATGCGTTAGACGCGTACCGACACCTTAAATCTAATGTATATCGCCAGAAACACATGAAACCAATAGGATGGGACGGTACGCGATATGTGGATTCTACAACAAATAATGCAAAATCACTGCTCTAGTATTCACAAAAAACAGCTTAATTCTCTGACGCTTGCGACTAAAAGCACAATCACTTTATCCATCGATACTCTGGCTTATCATCCGAAAACAGGCTGTATTACAATCACCCTGCCCTATTTATCCTTTTGACTTACCAACAACTTTATCAAATCGAGAATTCATGCAAACGCTGATGTCTGTCGTTATAAACTCTCCGTCAATATATAAGCTGAAAATGGTAGCTGGTGTCGGCGCAGACTGAGCTTGTTCCATTGTTTCAATTTTGATTACTTCCAACGACAAACCACGGTTTTCACATGATTCGACTAAGGATTCATTCACATGGTATTCCGAGTACGGGCAACGATTAGAAAAATATACGACACAACCTTTACGCTTCGGAAGCTTACCTTCCTTGGCGCATGAATTAAAGCTTGGACGAATATCATCACTAGCGAAATTGAGTGATACAAGAACAAAACCTGAAGGCAAAGTATCGCAAACCTCAAAGCCCTGATTTAAATACCACTTTGCGTCACTCATGAAATGAAATTTCTTTGCCCCAACAACAGCAACTAAACCCTTTTTTCCTTGCTTTTTGGCGACTTCAATTACGTCTTCTAATAGAGCTTTACCATGACCTTGCTTTTTATATTTCCCGGAGACCCAAAAACATCCAAGCATCATATAATTCGGAGCTGTCACTGGAACCCATGCCTTCTCTGCTGGACCATACTCAATGAATACTTTTGCGCGCTCATCTAGACGACGAAACACGTAACCGTTGTCAAACTCCTGTTTAAGCCAGCGTTTTTTTAAGTCATAACTATGAGTACACTTCTTGTCTGAGAATGCACAGCAAATATGCTCAGAATCGAGATTGGTTTCGGTCAGTGTAATATATTCCATAGTTCACCTCCGCTATTTTTATAAAAAGCTAAGACCAGTTAACGCCCGCAAGGGATAAAAGTAGCGTCAACTACTGACTATTGACGCTGATGTCAATTTATTCCATGCCCATTACAAAGGCGGCTAGCTACTCATAAATCGGGGCGTCGAACTCATGCCCTTCATCTGTATACGCAGTCACAATAGCATCGTCGACTAAGCCAGTTTCAGCTTGTACTTGAGTTTTAAAGAAATGTTGAATTTGTTTTCTACGACCATGAGCTAACCAAGATTCTGCATCTTCCCAAATTTCATTAAATACTATGGTGTATTCGTTTCTTGTTGCACTCGGATGATCGATCTGACGAGTCAGCATATACTGAATACAGCCTTCTTCTCGATAAGAGTCAGGCTCTAACGCCTTCAGGACTTCAAATAGCTCTGCTTCTTTACCGTTTTTAGGCTTAAATTGCGCTAGAACGTACACTCGACTTGTCATGAAATTTCCTTTCTATTACGGTGAGTTACCAAGGTGGTAAAGGCATCGATACCCAAATAACCACAAGATGATTAGGTATATAATTCACCAGAAAAGGTAGCATGATGCAATGGTGTTCACAACGCTATACATCACGACTTGAACCATCGTGAGAGGATGAAATCCATTTCGAAATCATATTTAGGAGATCTTCTTTCTTCACTGGCTTGGTTAAATAGTCGTCCATCCCTATTTCAACACTCTTCTCCACTTCATCTTGCAATGCATGAGCTGAAAATGCCACAACGGGACACCATGAATACTCTCTCAGTTTCTGCAGTTCTCTTATATCTTGGGTTAAGCTAAAACCATCTTTATTCGGCATCGATATATCAGTAATCACTAGATCCGGGTTTAGTTGTTGGTATAAATCTACTGCCACCTCACCATCCTCCGCCAAAATAAGATTGACGCCTGTGTCTTCAAGCATTTTAGAGATTAGAATTCGATTCACACGGCTGTCTTCTGCAACCAGAATATTGACACCTGAAAAATCAGACCTCAGTTTTTCTTTCTCATTGTTAATTTCTTCATGATTCAACTGGAAGCAATTAAGCAATTTTGTTTGAGTAACAGGTTGAGATATATATTGCTGGCTCTTAATCATTTTATGATGATGTTCATCAGAGATTGTTGGTTCAAGAAACACAATCCTACCACCCGCAGTTTTCAGGCACTGGTTCAACTTATATACCACATTCAATGCTTCATTATCACAATGCCCTATTATTATTCGATTATAGGTAACACCATCGGTATCATGGAGCTGCTTGATCGATTCCGACGTGACATGAGTAACTTTCAAACGAAGCTGTTCCGCCATGCCATTCAATTGCTCTACACGTGGAAGATAATCATCAATTAATAAAACATGCTGTCCTTCAAGCGTCGCTGAATGTACTTCAACTTCGGCTTGATCTTTTAACTCTAAACAGAAACTGAAACATGAGCCAACACCAAAAGTAGAGGTAACGGTTAGTTCTCCACCATACATTTGAATCAATCGTTTCGATATCGCCAGCCCCAACCCTGTCCCTTCATATTGCCGCGTCACTGAGTTATCGACTTGCTCAAATTTCTCCATGATATGTGGTAGACGGTCAGCAGGAATGCCTATCCCAGTGTCAATCACATCAAACTGGTAGTTGTGCCGACCCAGTTTTGCAACTTTGAGCAAGATATGTCCGTTTTCTGTAAACTTAAGTGCATTACCGATAAGATTAAGCAGAATTTGATTAATTCGCCCTTTATCTCCAATAACGGCACTATTGATTGAAAAAGGAATATCCACCAACAGTACTATGTTTTTTTGTGTCGCTTGATACGCACACAAACTGGTACAGCTTTCAACTAAATCCCTTAGATCAAACGGCTCCTCGACTAAACTTAATTTTCCAGATTCCACTTTGCTGTAATCAAGAATATCGTTAATAACCGTCACTAAGTTGTCCGCAGACTTATGTAATAGAGCCAGTAATTCTTTCTGCTCAGAGCTCTTTTCCCGCTCAAGCAACAACTCACTGATACCCATAATAGCATTCATCGGTGTCCTGATTTCATGGCTCATATTCGCGAGGAATTCAGATTTTGCTCTGGCCGCTTTATTAGATTTTTCAACTGCGGCTGAAAGCTGCTGTTCGATTGCACGCCTATCGCTAATATCTCGCTCAACCGCGACAAATCTCAAAAGCTGACCACTCTCATCGCAAACAGGAAAAAGGTCGAGTTCAACCCAATATTTTTTCCCTGATTTCGTGTAGTTAACAATCTCTACACGAGTTGGCTCTTGATTTCGTATACTTTCAGAGAGTAAGGCTATCGCCTCTCGATCAGATTCCTCCCCTTGTAATAATTCACCAGGAGTCTTGTTCAATGCTTCTTCAAATGAATATTCGGTCAGTTGTTCAAAGGCAGGGTTCACCCAGACAGTTTTTCCATCTGAATTAGTAATAATGATGGTATCTCTAGCATGTTCTGCAACTTCAGCAAGCAACGATACTTTTTCAGACAACAACTTTTGAGTACGATATTGCTGCTCTAAGTTATCTTGAGCTTGAGCAAGAGATGTAGACATTGTATTGAAAGCATCGCCCACTCTAGTAACTTCATCATTGCCCGGTATTTCGATTTGCGTCCCCGGTCCTTGCTGAGTAACCTTCACTACCCCTTTGCGTAGCAAATCCAACCGTTTCAATAGGTAGGTTCCTAGAGCAAACGAAAACAACGCCACCAGCGACATTTCGATAACAGCGATGACAATACTGGCTTGCTTAGCGTAACTAAAAATTTGATGGATCCCATCAACTCTCACCCCCATCTCGACAGAACCAAACGATTGTTCTCCAAGCATAATCGGGCTAGCGACATCGAACACGCCGTCAGGGACATCAAATGGTCGAATTGTCGTATCAACACCTTGATAATCACCTTGCCGCGTGAGCTCTACACCACTTCGGTCTAGTATTCTTATGTAAGCTAGATTATGCTCACTGACGACTGATTGAGCAAAACTATCTAAATAGGCGAGATCGGTTGCGATGACTGCATCTCGTGATGCTTTTGCAAAAACACTTACCAATTGCTTACTACCGACCTCTAAACTTTGCTCGTTCGAAATTTTCAACCAGCTAAGGCCACTAATAATCAACACCCCTAGCGCTAACGCTTCAATGAGTGCAATACCTATAATGGTTTTAGAACGAAGCGTCATGCATCACCATTTATAGTGAAATACCTAGCTGAACGATATCATCCCAATCACTGTCTTGCGCAGATTGAAGCCCTTTAATACTAAGCATAGTGAAGCTTTGCTGTGCTTGAGGATCTAGGTTTAACGTCATTACGGCATCGCGTAGTGCTTGCTTTGTTTCCGAATCAACATGGTTGGCAACAGCAAAAGCATGGGGAGTATAAGCGTTAGTTTGGTAAATAATTTTTAGCTCTTTCTTAGCCTCATTATCAAAACTTTTAAACGTTCGACCGACGCCACCTCCAGCGGCATATAAGCCCTTAGCGACACCTAAATAAACCGAGTCATGTGAACCGACATACTTAGTACTAAAACTTATACCTTGTTGGCTAAGTTCTGATTGATTGATAATCGATGCACCAAATGCCCTTGGAGCAGGAAAAGCAATCACCTTATTTTGTAACTCTTGAATATCCCCTTGCCAGTCACTCCTCGCAACCAAAATACCCTTGATTTTTTTATCTTTAGCTCGTGCAAGTGCAGTATAACCAGGGGAGTGATTCACCAAAGTAAAATGATACGGATTCATATAAGCCATATCATATTCACCCGCCGCCAATCGCTTTTCAAATGTTGGAATATCGCGGGCGGTCGCAAACCTGATCTCAACGCCCGCTAGTTCCCCCCAGCGATCCAACAGTGGTTGCCATTGCTGGGCAAGTTTTGCTGCAGATTGTTGTGGTACAACACCAAAAACCAAAGGCTGTGCCGCTGCTACTTTCGCTGTCATCAACATGCAAATCGAGCATAGAAACAATGCCATGAATTTGTTATAGGATCGTTTTAGACTCATCAAAAATTTCTGTATCATTCAAACCTCTCCAATCCATATGGGGGATCTATATATTAAGTTTTGGTTGCTTATTTATGATAGTAAACTATTTGAATTACTGTCTTTTTTTAGTCAAGTAAAACATTGGATTCTATTCATTGCCTCAAAATCTACTTCCAGACTAGCATCTCCCATTGCCGCCCAACGTATTCGACATTTAAGAACATGCTGCTTTCTCATCTCAAAAATTCGATGAATTGAATTAAAGAGTCTCAATAACTTCCCAATTCACACAATCAATTGTCAAACCGCTGACCACATATTGACACAGGTTCATATCAAATATATTTTAATGCGAATGATAATCAAAATCATTATTGGCGCGATAGTGAGAGTATTACATTTATTAAGTCACTTACGACTTCCTTTGCTACTTAGTTTTAGTCACCGTTTCTGCCCGAAATTGTGCAAACCATCTGGCTTTGATGCCTTAGTAATACATCAAAGTTCAAATAGATACAGGACACACAGAATGAAACCATCGGTCAATATGATGACTAGTATTGTGAGTGATCTCGCGATGACGCACGCACTCCTTAATTGTCTAATCAAAGAATTTGCCCTCCCCAATCAGAATGCCAAATATAAGTGGCCAGATAAACTAGATGGGTTAAATCCAGCCAACTGCCTCAATGGTGTACATCGACGAGCATTACCGTTGCTTATCAACCTATCGAGCAAAGAAGAGCTTTTTGTTTTGGTTGATCGTAAAAGCACGTTAGGCAATCAGCGATATTTGTCAGATGTTTACGTTAGAGAGAACGAGACATCTTGGTTGAACTTAGAATTCGACGCTTTAGCTAAATTCCTGCTGAATGCATGCTCAAGTCAAACTGGCACACACAACACAGAGATTCTTGAGCAAATCACCTCCAGCCGAAACCTGGTTAAACATATTCTTGTCGCTCAAAGCAAAAATCCTATCTCACAACCATTTTCCTCATACATCACGAGTGAGCAAAGTCTTTGGTTTGGGCATCCTTCTCACCCAGCCCCAAAGGCAAGACTGTGGCCAGAAACTCTTCCACAAGAAGAGGTCACGCCAGAATTTCAAGCCAACACTAGACTTTACCAATTTGAGGTACCCAAGCAGGGTCTCTATATCAAGGCGAATGATCTACAAGAGTCCGACGTTCTCAATGCAATTGCACCACAGGATAATAGTCGCGAAGGATACGCGGTCATTGCTATGCACCCTGTTCAGGCTGAACTGTTGAAGCAAGATCCCCGGGTAAAAGCTTTATTAAATCAAGATGAGATACGAGATTTAGGTCCAACTGGGTTTGCTGCGGCACCTACCGCATCAATCCGAACTTGGTATTTGGAAGATCATCCCTACTTTATTAAAGGGTCTCTAAATGTGCGAATTACAAACTGCGTCAGGAAGAATGCTTGGTATGAACTAGAGAGTACTCTCGTTATCGACCGGTTATTTCGCCGCATGATGAGCTCCACTCCTGCAGCGTTTAAAGGCGCACAAGTTGCGTCTGAACCCGCTTTTCTAAGCTGGATACCGAACCATGCTAACGAAGATGACCAGTTATGGTTCCAAGAACAAACAAGTATCATTCTTCGAGAGAATTTTTGCCACTCAAATCAACAGAGTAAATTCGCTTTAGCGGCGACAGCTTTCGCTCGTGACCAATATATGCAACCTATGATTTGGACGCTAATTGGTGAAAACGCTAAGACTCAAACGCGCTTAGACTGGTTTCAAACCTATCAGAGGCTTCTTCTTCAACCTGTACTCAGCTTGTTTTTCGACTATGGAGTTGTCACTGAACCGCACTTACAAAATACGGTTTTTTCACACCAAGATGGCATGCCAGAAAACCTAATTATTCGTGATTACGAGGGCATTAAACTAACCAATGAATTGGGAATGAGTTTTGTCGATGAAAGCCTAGACCCAAGAGTTGAAGAGTCACTTGTATACCCAAGAGAAAAAGGTTGGCAACGTATTTCCTATTGCTTATTCATCAATAATATTAGCGAAGCTATCCTTGCACTAAGTTGGGACAAACCTGAGCTTTCAGACAAAATGTGGGACATTGTCAAAAGTGAACTTATCCAAATCAAAAAATCCTTAGCCCAACCAGCTCCAGAACTGGAAAATATGATCCAACATGGCGTAATTGAATGTAAATGTAACTTCAAAGTTAGGTTAGCTGGTCACGCGGATAAGCAAGTGCAATACGAGCAATTGAAAGCGCCTTGGGTTAAGGAGATCGCTTGTGTTTAAACTTCCGGCTACAGTCCAGAAAAGCATACTGGATACCAAGAGCACCTATTCAGACCCAGTTTCCATGTTTATCTATGATTTGCCAAAACTTGAAGCTCATATCCAATATGTCATGGAGCACCTCCCTGACAATGTGGAACTTTACTATGCAATCAAAGCCAATAGTGAGAAAGAAATACTTGATACTCTTGCTCCTTGGGTGCACGGTTTTGAAATATCTTCTGGTGGTGAGACACAGAAGATAGCGCAATGTGAGCAGGCTCTACCATTTGTTTTTTCCGGTCCAGGGAAACTCGATTCAGAACTTGAATCTGCTTTAATTCAAGGTGTCGAAGCTATCCATATTGAAAGTCTCAACGAAATAGCACGGCTGCAAAATATTGCCCATAAACTTAACCTAACCCAAGCCGTATTTATCCGTATTAACCCTACCCTGCCACCAGAGCTGGAAAGTAAACTGACAATGGCAGGGCGAGCAACACCTTTCGGTATTGACGAAGCTGAACTAAAAATGGCAATAGATGCCGTAGATTCCTCAGAAAATCTGACTCTCAAAGGTTTTCATGTACATGCTATGTCCCATCAAAAATCGGTTAAAAAGCACAAAACACTTATCGATTTTTACCTCTCTCGCTGGGCCGATTGGAGGGATCTCGCTAGCTCCCCTGATAGTGTGACTCATCTAAATGTTGGCGGTGGTATAGGGGTAAACTATTTAGAAGATAAACAATTCGACTGGCTTGATTTCTGTGGTTACTTGGATGAAGCGCTATCTAAATTTGATGAGGTTCCAACCCTTCGCTTCGAACCTGGTCGCTTTATTTCGGCATTTTGTGGCTATTATGTAATGGAAGTGCTCGACATAAAGAGCAGCCACGGAGAATCGTTCGTTATTTGCCGAGGAGGTACCCATCAATTCCGATTACCAGCGGCACAAAACCATGATCATCCCGTTATACACTTACCTTTAGAGCTGGATAAACCTCACAACTTAAGCCCTGAGAAATCATGGTCTGTCGTTGGTCAGCTTTGCACACCAAAAGACATCTTCAGTCGCAGTGCAATACTCACTAATGTTTCTATAGGCGATATGTTGATCTTACCGCTAGCTGGTGCATACGGTTTCAACATCTCTCATGTGGATTTCCTTTGTCATCCACACCCTGTTATTAGCTATCTTCCAAAAGCTTCAATGTATAAGGAGCGGAAGTTTGGATAAACCCCAAAAGCGTTCAATTTGGGTGGTAATCTGCGTCATGTTAGGCACAACCACTGTTAGTCTGAACAACAGTACTATAAATCCTGCCATCCCAGTCTTTGTCGAAGATTTTGATCTAAGCCCTGTGCTAGCCACTTGGATTATGGTCACTTTTATGGCGACGATGGGGATAACCATGCCGTTGACCAATTATCTAAGCCAACTGTGGAACCGAAAATACGTTTACATCACAGGAGCCTGCTTGTTTTTTATTGGCTCAGCTATCGGCATGTATGCGCAATCAATACAGCAGTTGCTAATTGCAAGAGGGATTCAAGGAATAGCGAGTGGATTAATGATACCGTTATCACTAGCAATCATTTTTTCTGTATATCCAAAAAATCAACGTGGGCGTGTCACAGGGATTTGGGGAGCAGCAGTGATGCTTGCCCCCGCATTTGGTCCATTAATTGGCAGTCTAATGTTGACCTTTTACAGTTGGCACTCGCTATTCATAATCAACCTTCCATTTGCGCTAATAACAATAGCTCTAGGCGTGAAGGTGCTGCCGTCTTCTCGCAGGAGTACCGACCTCTCGTTTGATGGTGTTGGTTACACTCTAATTGCACTTGCTTTAGCAATAACACTTGTCACCACCGGTCAACTCAAAAACGCAGAAGCCCGGCAAGACCTATTTACATTTGTACAATTAGCTATTGGTATCGCCTGTCTGGTTGCCTTTGTTTTCTGGTCACTCAAGCGAGAGAGTCCGTTACTGAATATAAGGCTTTTTAACAACAGAGGTTATCGAAGCAGCGTTGTCATTACAGTTGCGCAAGCGATTGGAATGTTTGAGTGCCTTTTCCTCTTACCCATATTGATACAATCTGTACTTGGCTATAGCCCAATAATAACGGGGATGATGCTATTAGTAACAGCGCTCAGTGCTAGCTTATCAAGCCATTGGGGCGGAAAACAATTAGATCAACAGGGACCGAACCGGATTGTGTCACTTGGGTTACTCATAAATGGTATGAGTACTATCGGTATTGGCTTTGTCACTACTGCTAACCCGATCTGGGTTCTTGCCCTGCTATCTTGTCTCCGTGGAACGGGATTAGGTCTTTCATACATACCAATCACGACAGCCGGTATCAGCACTTTACCCGATAGTATGATCACCCAAGGTGCTGTCATGAATAACATATCAAGACGACTATGTGCATCAATCACGCTACTTTTAGGCGCGATCTGGCTTGAAATAAATACGTCAGCTAGTCATACCAATATTGAGTACGCATCAGCAATCAGTGATGTCTTTATCGCTGTCGGATTACTGACTATTACCGTCGTCCCTTTAGCGTGGTGTTTTCCTACGAAGGAAGATTATTCGCTGCATATCACCGATTAATTAGACATTCATCAATAACTTTCTTGAACACAATAAAAAGGATTTTTGCACTATGACAACTCAGGAAAAAAACAACGGGCTGCATAATATACATGCTGGTTTTTCTGAACAAAAACGCACACAACGCGAAAAAGTCGAAAGCCGACTTATTGGACAATTATTGCAGACACTCATGTATGAGGGGGTCGTGCATTATGATCTGAATCACTCAAACAACAATACGGTTTTTTCTACAAAAACCATTGACTCAAATGGCAATGCCATCACATACGAATGTACCGGTTTACTAAGTAATAGTTTTGACCTTATTCGCCTAGACTACGACTCCTTAGCTCGCATATCGAAGACAGGGGAAAGACTGCCAGTTCAATTGCACCATGTTTTGCAGGAGTTGTTGCCTACCGTTAAGCAAAGTAAGCACTTTCCTGATTTCGTCAGTGAGTTAGAACAAACTTATATCAAGGACTTACAATCTAGAACTCAAGAATATGCATCGTCTACGATACCGACCCAACTCTCTCCAGAAGAGCTCGAACGCCACTTTATGGATGCTCACAGTTATCATCCTTGCTATAAATCTCGTATCGGTTTCTCTTTGCAAGAAAACCAGTTATATGGTCCTGAATTTGGTGCTCCCATTAAAGTGGTTTGGCTCGCTATCAATAAACAATGTGCCGCTCTGGGTGTATCCAAACAATTGGATCAGTGCCAATTTCTACGTTCAAATGTATCTAGTGGTCTCTGGCAGATATTTACCGATAAAATAACCAGTTTAGAAAAGAAATCTGAAAACTATTGGCTTATCCCTGTCCATCCTTGGCAGTGGGAACATGTCGTTGCCCCTTACTTTTCTCAAGAGCTATCATCTGGCGAACTCATTTACATCGGTGAAGATAGTGATCAATATCAAGCGCAACAATCGATTAGAACTCTACAAAATTCAACCAATCCATCGAAGCCTTATCTCAAACTTTCAATGGGGATAACCAACACCTCTAGTACTCGAATACTTGCTCAGCACACGGTATTAAATGGGCCAATTATTACTGATTGGCTGCAATCATTAATCGACACGAATGAGACGGCTAAAAACCTGAATTTTGTTATCTTAAAAGAAGTTGCGGGAATCAGCTTCAATCAAGACAACTTACCCGATAGTCGCAAACCTCAAACTTATGGTGCGTTAGGTGCAATATGGCGTGAAAGCATTCATCAGTACCTTGATAAAGACGAAACAGCCGTACCATTTAACGGATTGAGCCATCTCGAGAACCAATACAACACATCAGAAACCAAGCCATTCATCGCGCCTTGGATTGATCAACATGGGCTAAGAGCGTGGCTTACGCAATTGCTCCGCGTGACAGTACAGCCAATTATTCACATGTTGTATGCTGAAGGGGTTGGCATGGAATCTCATGGACAGAATATCGTCGTGATCATGCGGGATGGTTTACCGACCAGAATCGCCTTGAAAGATTTTCACGATGGCGTTCGTTATTCCACTACTCACTTAACTCGTCCTGAACTCGCTCCCCAACTGGTCGACGTGCCAGAAAGCCATAAAAAGCTCAACCGAAATTCATTTATTATTACTGACGACGTCAATGCTGTCAGAGATTTTTCCTGCGACTGCTTTTTCTTTATCTGCTTATCTGACTTGGCAATTTTCCTACACAAACACTTCAATCTATCTGAATCATTGTTCTGGGAAGAAGTTGCCGACACCATTTTTACTTACCAGCGTCATCATCCGCAATTGCAAGATCGCTTCGCGCTGTTCGACCTGTTTGCACCCACTTATGAAGTAGAAGAACTAACAAAACGCCGTTTACTTGGTGATGGCGAACCTCGCTTCAAAACCGTTCCAAACCCACTGCACAATTTTAGGCAGGTAAAATGTTAAGAGAAAACCGACTCAAAAGACAACTGGCTCAAGGCGATACTGTCTATGGCATTATCTGTTCAATTCCCGCCCCAGCAATGATCGAGCTCATTGCTGAAGCCGGGTACGACTTTGTCATTATCGATACAGAACATGTTCTGATTAATCCAGAAACCATTGAGAACATGATCCGCACTGCTGAAAGCTATGCGTTAACTCCACTGGTTAGAGTCTCTGATTTCAATAATAAAACTATGCTTCGGTTGTTGGATGGCGGCGCTCAAGGAATCGTGTTGCCCAACGTAGAGCAAGCTTGTGATGTTCACCAAGCAATACAAGCATGCCGATACTATCCCGAAGGAAAACGCAGTCTTAACGCAGGGCGCCCGGGATCCTTTGGTAAACAAGCCTTAACTCAATACATCAAACGAGCCAACCAAGAGATCATGATTGTAGCCATGATTGAAAGCGTCATCGGCGTTTCTAATATCAATGAAATCACCACTATATCGGGTTTGGATATGATTTTAGAAGGGGCTGCGGATCTGTCTCAATCTCTCGGAATACCTTGGCAAACCTCTCACCTAAATGTTAGTGCCTCTCTCCAGCTTTGCCGTGATGCCGGACAAAAAGCAAATATTCCATACTGCGTTATTCCGCGATCTGATGATGAGCATGATGAGTGGAATAAACAAGGGATAAAAGCGTTTGTACTCGGTGATGAAAGAGGCACCGCCTTCAGAGCTTTAAAACAAAAAGTAGATACTCTAAAAACTAAGGAAGAAACATATGCTTAATAGCCATGCTATCGAACAAACAACTCAAGACCTTATCGACTGTCTGTTAGCTGAAGAATTTTTTAATCCGCTCACGTTGTTGACTCCACAGTATTTCCAATCAATATATACGACTCTTGGCTCAATTTTTCCATCAGATAATACGCAAGCTATCTGGAAATGGGACTTTGATACCCAAGCGACACGCTCGATTATTGTTGCACTGCAACCAGCCATTACTCAAAAATGGCGCAGAGTTCCAAACACACCGATTTACCTGTGCGATGGGAATCAGATTGTAGAAGAACTCTCTCCCCAATCATTTTTAGAACACACCTTTTATGGCTTGAACGAAAAATATAAAGACTGTGTTAAAGGATCCAATCTTTTCAAAGAAGTCCTAAATATCAGTGTTCATCAAGCAAAGCTGTCACTGGAGCATAGAGTTGAGAGCCAAGATCTACTCAAGAAAGATAATGCAGGGTTTTTCTTAGCCATGGAGCAGTGGGCCTCTTTCCGCGATCGCCCTTATCACCCTCTGGCAAAAGCAAAGCATGGTCTGTCTGACGCTGATTATCGAGCCTATCAAGCCGAGTTTAACGTGCCAGTAAATTTAAATTGGGTAGCCGTTCGAAAAGACTGGCTACAAACCGGCGCTGATATACAAGAATTAGAACAACAGCAACCTAGTCGCTACCTACTACCATCAGAGCAACAGAGTGTTCTTGCACAAGAACTAAATGACAAAGGTCTGAGTGACAGTCATATCGCGCTACCGGTACACCCTTGGCAATATCAGAATGTGCTAGAACAGCAAATTGCAGAGCATTTTACCAACGGTGCATGTCAACGATTGGAATTCACATCAGACGATTTTTTTGCTACATCATCCCTGCGTTCAATGACTCCCTGCTTTGCCAGTTGTGACCACCTAAAACTTCCTATGGCAGTGTATTCTCTCGGAGCCTCTCGTTACTTACCTGCGGTAAAAATGATCAATGGTGGTTTTAGTGAAATACTGCTGCAACAAGCCAAAAAATGTGACCCTATATTAGAGTCGAAACTGCATTTATGTGAGGAAGGCAAATGGTGGGCTTTCATGCCACCAGAAGCCACACTATTTGATGAAGCGCCCCGACATTTATCTGCGATGGTGCGCAGCTACCCAAGCTCATTGATCGAGCAACCAGACACAAGAATATTCCCTATGGCAGCGCTAGGGTCCCCACTTCCGGAAAAGCGTGATCACTTTTTTGATGAATGGATTTCTTACCGAGGTTTAAACAGATCCGAAAACTCAGTTACAACGTTATTTAGCGAGCTATGCAGCAGTTTTTTTGAAGTCAATCTTAGAATGTTCAAGCTCGGTATGATCGGAGAAGTCCATGGTCAAAATGCCGTATTGGTTTGGGAAAAAGGACACATCACAGGGTTGTTGCTACGTGATCATGATTCATTACGAATCTGCGTACCCGTTCTAGAACAAAATAACCTCAATGACCCTAACTACTGCATTAAACCTGGTCATGCTAATACTTTGTATCACAACGACCCCGAAGCCCTATTGTTCTGGTTACAGACTCTTGGTATTCAAGTCAACATGCGCTCTATCATCGAAACTCTGTCACTGATATATGACATCGATGAGTTCAAACTTTGGGAAGTCATGGAGCAAGAAATTCGCCAACTTATCTCGCACATTATATTCCCTTCAGATATTGAATTTCTCATTGTGAGCACGCTTTTTGAAAAGGAAGTTTGGCCACAAAAACACCTACTTTCACCAATGATCGACCGCGCTGGCGGACCAGGAAGCATGCCATTTGGTAAAGGCGATATCGTCAATCCATTCAGGCAGGCAAAAACTCTGAGACTAGAGACGAGAAAACGCTATGCAGCAACAATCTAGTCATCTTCCCCCTGAGGCAATAGTTGAAGCATTTAGCCGTATATCGGCTTCAACTATTGGGCATTTTACCAGTGAAGGATACCTTGTAGGCATCCGCCCTCAATTACCTAATATTAAGATGGTTGGCCGTGTACGCACAGCCAAGGTTGAACTCCCTGATGCGACTATATTGAGACAAGCGTTAATTGAAGCGCAGGCTGGTGATGTACTAGTCATTGAATGCGTCGGTTCTACCGACTATGCCTGCTGGGGAGAACTGCGGAATTTGGCCGCGTGTATCAAAAAACTCGCTGGCGTCGTTATCTCAGGCAAGATAACGGATGTTAAAGCCATTCAATCTCACTCGATGCCTGTTTTTGCTTCAGGAATTAGTGCCATTACTACTCGCGCATTTCCCAAGTCAAGCTCAGGAAGGCTAAACGAGACCATTCATATCTCTGGCTACGAAATCAATCCCAATTATATAGCCGTTGGGGATGATGATGGTGTGTTTGTACTCTCGCCTCTACAAGCAAATCGACTTCTCAAACAATGCCAAGAGAAGGAACTCTTAGATGAGACAAAAAGACTTACTTTGACCCATAAGTTAAACAATCCCCTTGAAATATGACAAATAAATAACAAAGACAGTACTGATTTAATTAATAGTATTGATAATGCTTATTGTTTGCATTATTGTTTGCATTTTATAAACATGGAGAGTTACATGCATTACCGATTGCCCAAGAAAAAAATACTATTACTAGCCCCCTTGATATGTTCAGTGCCGATTTCACTCAGTGCAACTGCCAGTGAAACCGAAGCTGATATGGTGATAATTGAATCCAGCCGAACCGGAACACTGCAAGAAAATTCACCTCAGGTTGTCACAGTAATCTCACAAGAACAGATCGAAGAGCAATTGTTCATCACAACGGATAGCTCACAGGTACTATCAAACCTCTTACCTGGATACTCACAAAATACGCAAAAGCTGAATAACAGTAGCCAGACTTTCAGAGGCAGAACCGTTCTTTATATGATTGATGGCGTACCTCAATCAAACCCTTTAAGAGAAGGTAGCCGCTCGGCGCATACGATAGATCTGGCGATGGTTGAACGTATTGAAGTGATCCATGGGGCGACCGCCATTCATGGCTTAGGTGCCACCGGTGGTATCATCAATTTCATCACCAAATCGAGTGATTCCGATCACTTTAAGCAAAGTGTCGGTGTACAAATGACGTCCCCTACTGAAAGCATCAGCAGTGACACTATGTCCTATCGATTAAATTACCAAGCACAAGGGGCAGCCGGAGACTTCGACTACCTAGTAGGGTTGACAGGCGAAACGCAAGGAGTCTACCTCGACGCTGACGGCAATTATGTCGGTGCCGACACCACTCGTGGCGATATAATGGACTCACGTAGTTATGATCTGTTTACCAAATTTGGTTACTGGTTTAACGATGAGCAAAACATCCAATTTTCATACAATAGATACAAACTTAAAGGGCAATTAAATTATCTAACCGTTAGCGGAGATAGGGACAACGGCGTGCCCACCTCTTCCATAAAAGGTACCCCTGAAGGGAAAGCTCCTTTTAATGAAGTGCAGACCGTCAGCTTGGTTTATACCGATAGAGATTTATCAGGTATGACTCTGAACGTCCAAACATTCTTCCAAGATTTTACTGGTCGATATGGCGCAACACAATCCGGTAGCTTTCAAGATCCAGGCACACCAGAAACCATATATGACCAATCGCAAAATGAGTCCCAGAAAATAGGCGCCAAGTTCAGCATATCAGAAGACAACCTGTTTGATGACACTCTAAAGGTCACTGCTGGGTTAGATGTACTTAGAGACACTACTAGCCAAAAGCTTATTCTTACTGGGCGTACCTATGTGCCAGAAACCACCTATGACAACTATGCCCCATTTTTACAGCTAGAGTTTTCTCCTGTCGAACAACTAACGCTCCAAGCTGGCGCTCGATACGAAAACGCAAAGCTTGATATCCCGACCTACCAAACAGTTGCCTCAAAAAATGGGGTGACGGTACAGGGAGGTAAACCGACATTTAGTGATACTGTCTACAACGCAGGCGCTGTATTTGAAGTAATACCTGATGTTCGACTCTTCGCTAACTATTCGCAGGGGTTTGGTATGCCCGATGTCGGTCGTGTCCTGCGAGGAGTCAGTGTTCCTGGACAAAGTGTTGACAACCTTATCGACTTAACACCGATAGTAACCGAAAACTATGAAGGCGGTTTGCGTATCAATAAGGACTCGTTTGATTTCGAGTTCAGCTATTACGAATCTAACTCCGATCTTGGCAGTCGCCTTATTAACGAAGGTGGTGTATATATTGTCAAGCGAGAGAAAAAAGAAATCAGCGGCTTCGAAGCGTCATTAGGTTACCAATTCAATGAGACTCATAGAATTGATAGCGGATACTCGTACATTGAAGGCGAATCAGACACTGACGGTGATAATTCAGTCGATACTAAACTAACAGGGGCAAACATACCGCCAAACAAACTAAGACTTGCTTGGTCAGCAAACTGGAATGACAGTTTGTCATCGATGATCCAAGCAAATCATGCCTTCGATCGAAGTTTTGATGAAGATAAATATGAGTTTGAAGGTTACACGCTAGTTGATGCCACCTTAGGCTACCAATTACCTGTCGGAAGAGTGAATCTATCTGTCGCAAACCTATTTAACGAAGATTATTTCACCTACTACTCACAAAGCGCTTATGCTCATGACAATTGGTACTTTAAAGGAAGAGGACGAACCGTTTCATTGGCTTATAACCTAGATTTCTAAGCTAATCAACGAGCATGATTAATACCATGCTCGTTACTTGCTCTTCTTCAATAGCAACGGACAGGTTGAACAATACTCTGCTGGCTCAGTTGCTTTGTAGTAAAAACAACATGTCCTCCTCACTCGAATCAACTCATCGCTCCCACTTACCGCTCTCTTTGTTCGATAGAAACGAGTAAGCGGATTTTCATCCAATGCAAAAATATGGCGCGTATTCGAATCAACAATAAACGCTAAATCTCGCTGTGCGATCTCTTTTGCTTCACCCGTTACTTGCGGTAGAATCCGTCTCTCAAAAATACTAAATACTCGCACTGCCACATTTTCCCAAAGTATACGTTTAGAGACATTGGTAACATGGTGGAACTGATTAACCAGTAAAGTTAGATGCCCGGAGAATGACTTCTCTAACACTTCGTTGCGCCAAGCATCACGGTCATATCGAGCATAGCTAACATCAAAGGATTTAATCGGCATTCCCGACTGCCAAAGACGGTCTTTCAAATGGTACTCGAAAACGCTATTTTTGATCGAGAGGTCAAGCCCCTTGCCGTAAACGCTCATCGAATATAATGCTGGTGCGAGAACCAAAAACGCAATACGCTTAACGACCAAAGATGCCGTAACTTTCAAGTCAGGAGCACCTAACTTAGGCATGATTTTATTGAGTGTCTCAAAACATTGTTCGTCATTCAGTAATAACACCGAATCATGCGCAAAAATATCATCCATAGCAGGCGGAGCCTTCAAACC
Source organism: Vibrio kasasachensis (assembly GCF_050337565.1). Taxonomy (NCBI): domain Bacteria; kingdom Pseudomonadati; phylum Pseudomonadota; class Gammaproteobacteria; order Vibrionales; family Vibrionaceae; genus Vibrio; species Vibrio kasasachensis. The sequence goes on from NZ_JAKJTB010000019.1 coordinate 106,198, forward strand.
AAAACTAGCTAGCACCTCTATTTCGTCTGGTAAAAGCACTGCTATGTCATTGCTCATATCACAAATCATCATGGTGTCCAATCATGCGCCCCTTACCACAGGGGATGCACATGGGAGTTCCAAAAAGAGGATCTTTGATAAGGTGGCATTGCATACCAAATACGGTTTCAATCATAGCAACATCTAAAATGTCTTCTGGTGGTCCTTGGCGGAAAATAGCGCCCTCTTTTACTGCGATCATCTGATGGGCATAGCGACATGCTAAGTTAAGATCATGCAATACCATAACAATGGTGGTGCCTTGCTCTTGGTTCAGCTCAAACAATAAATCCAAAATTTCTATTTGATGCGTCAAATCAAGATAGGTAGTAGGCTCATCCAATAGCAAAATATCAGTGTCCTGCGCTAATGCCATTGCAATCCACGCTCGTTGTCGTTGCCCACCGGATAAAGCCTCTATTGGTCGTCCAGCTAATTCAAGCATATGAGTTGCGGTCAAAGCCTGCGTGACTATACGTTCATCTTCTTTTGTCCAACTTTGTAACCAATTTTGATGAGGGTAGCGCCCCTGACGAACCAAATGCTCGACTGTAAGACCTTCTGGGGCTATGGGTCCTTGCGGTAAAATGGCAAGAGAACGTGCGACTTCTTTTCCTGATAGCCTATTCAAGTTTTTGTTATACAAATGGATCTTGCCTGAAGTGGGCGCTAATAACCTCGCCATTGATTTGAGTATTGTTGATTTACCACATCCATTACCGCCAACGAGTACACTTATCTGACCTTTTTCAATCTCTAAATTCAATGAAGGAATCACCGTGATTTTTTGGTATCCCAACACCAAATCAGTCGTTTTTAGAGGGCTTAAATTCGCGATATTCATTGCTCGTTTTCCATAGTTTATGGTCATCATTAGAAACGTTGCTTAAACAGCAAATAGATAAAAAATGGTGCGCCTATAGCTGAAACAAACACACCAGCCGGAATATCTAAGGGTAAAAAAATCAGGCGTCCAAGCAGATCGGCCAGCATAACCAAGCAAGCCCCAATTAAAGCCGTCATTGGCAGCAACAGCGCAAATTTTCTCTCCACCAGCCGTCGTGCAATATGAGGGGCTATCAATCCAACGAAACCTACCGCACCAGCATAAGCCACAGCAGGGGCAGCAAGAATGACACTAAGAAACAGTAATACTAAGCGTGTTTTCTCAACAGAAATACCCAACCCAGTCGCGAGCTGATCCCCGAGCTCTTGGGCATCAATACAACGCGAGAAAAGCAGTACCGCAGGCAACCCGACGAGTGTCCATGGCAGCAACGAATTCACATCATTCCAATTAGCACCATAAACACTCCCCGTTAACCAAATATAAGCGGAGATACTTGTCGATGCGGGACTCACTGCAATAATGAGAGTGGTCAATGCCCCAGTAGCGGCAGAAACCCCAATACCAACAAGAATCAACCTCATCGGTGTTACGCCATTGCGCCAACCTAATAAGTAGACTAATGCTGAGGACATCATCGCACCACATATGGCAAATACCGGTAGCCACTCTGCGCCGTACTTAAGTTGATAAAATGAAATAAACCCAACCGCAGCAGCAGAAGCGCCGCTTGTCATCCCCATCACGTCCGGTGAGGCGAGTGGGTTTCGAATAACGGATTGTAGAACTAACCCTGAAGACGCTAAACCTGCACCGACCAACGCCGCCATTAGAGTTCTCGGCAGTCGAAATGATTCAACGACCATATTTACGCTAGGATCGTGCTCCCCAAGCAAAGCGTTAAACACCGCAACCGGGCTCAACCATTGCACACCAGCAGAGAGAGAAAACAGCAAAATCATCCCAGTAAATAGCGCCATCGCTATAACCGAGACAAGTGTTGGCATCAATACCGAGAAAGACAAATATCGCCAACGCAACACGAGTTGTTTACTCATAGTTTTGTTCTCTGTCTCGCTAAGAAAATAAAGAAAGGCGCACCAATCAGGGCAGTCATAACACCGATAGGAATTTCTTCTGGCGCTATAATTAAGCGCCCAAGGACATCAGCCAAAATCAATAGCATCGCGCCCCACAATGCACTTATGATGATTAACCATTTATGGTCATTGCCAACTAAGGATCTCGCCATATGGGGAACAATAAGACCAATGAATCCGATGTTGCCAGCCATCGCTACCGCTATGCCCGCCAAACTAATAACTAGAACACTCAATGCAATTTTTAACAGCAGTGTGTTTTGCCCAAGTCCAGTAGCAATATCATCTCCAGACAAAAGAATATTGAGATGAGGTGCAAGTAACACAGCGCAAACAATTGAGCCTAAGAGATAAGGTAATACTGGTAAAATTGTATCTAGATCTCGCCCAGAAACCGAACCCGCGATCCAAAAGAGCACACTATCAATCCCCTCTTGCCCTAACACTAATATCCCCTGAGTGAATGAGATAAAAAGAGCTGAAATGGCGGCGCCAGCCAATACGATACGGACAGGAGAGACGCCATCATGCCCCATACTGCCTAAGCCATAGACCAATACACCTGCTACTGTTGCACCCAAAAAAGCAACCCATAACAGCATATCCATAGAGCTGACAGAAAATATCTGAGTAAACAATACAATGAAAAACATCGCCCCTGCATTCACGCCAAATATCGCCGGAGATGCGAGTGGATTGCGAGTTAAAGTCTGCATCAAGACCCCCGCTACAGCGAGAGCCGCACCGACCGAAGCCGCTAACACACTTCTAGATAGTCGCGTAGTGGTAATAATCACGTGATCTATGGATGTAGGATCATAGTGTAAAAAGGCAAACCATAACTGCTTAAATGGCAGCGAGTATTGACCAAACGCCATGCTAGAAAAAAAAATACTGGCTAACAAACAACACGATATACCAACAATGCCCCAACGTACTGAATTGGTTTGAACCGGTAATATCATAAGTTATTCAACAAGTGCTTCAGGAAGATGATAAATATCAGCCAATTGATTCAGCATTAAATTGGCTCCAACTATTCCACCAGACAAAATCCAAGTAATTTCATCTACTTGATGAACTTGTTTTTCTCGCGGTGCTTTGAGTACTTTCCAAAGTGGATGTGACACCCATGCTTGATAATTGTCTTTAACGATCAGCTCATCGGAATGCAGCATGACAAAAAACACATCCGCGTTAATACTCGGTAATGCTTCCTTGGTTTTCAGCTTAATTCCCCAGCCAGAACGCTTGGGTAATGGAGCAAGAAAGCCAATATCGTTTAGCACCGCTCCGGGGAAACTGTCTTGTAGATATAAACGCAAATGGTCAGATCGCACATCAATAATCGAAGCGGTTAATGGCCAGTTTGAGTGTTTTTCCTTCAGAGCTGTGCGAAAGCTAGCCACCTTGTTCTGCCATTGCTCTCGCAAACGATTGGCTTGCTCACTCCGATTGGTTGCCTCTCCTACAAGTTCAAGCGTATAGCGAAAGTCATACACATTTGAGGTCATTACGGTTGGAGCTATTTGCTCAAGCTGAGGGTAGATTTTTTCGTGACGAGATTTGGCACCTATAATTAAATCCGGATTTAAGGCTGCTATCTCCTCCAAATTGGGCTGTGTTTCAAGACCAACATGCTTAACATCTATCAACTTCGTCCTTAGATATTGATAAGTCGGCTTCTGTGCCCAAGAATCAACAATACCTATCGGTTGGATACCTAACGCAACCGCAGTATCTGTTGCACCTTGAAAAAGCGTTACCACTCGTTTGGGTTCATTGGGTATTAAGCTTTGCCCTGTGGCATGTTTCACCGAATGAAACCTTTGTTCTGCCGCCTGAACAGATTGAAAACCAATTACGATTAGCGAGAAAATGAAAAGATTGCTCGAGATTTTCCTCAGTCCTTTGAGTATGAATAGCAAAGCACAAATCCTTTTGTTAATTATCCATAACATGCATTAACGCTAATAATAACCAATATCAAATGCAATTGATAATTAATTCTCCACACTATTGTTCACCTCATCCTCATAAAAAAAATCCCTCGTTCAAGCGAGGGATTTTTAACATGGTATGCCGATTCGTTACGCGGCTAAAACCGCTGCTCTGACCTGCGAATCCAAATCAAATAGATGAGCGGCAGCTTCAACATACTGCGGATATTCACTGAATTTTATCCGATACGCTTCAGTCATCTTGTTTAAATCCTCTGCAAGCATTAGTTCCCAATAAAGTGACGTGGTACGGAGCATCGCAAGTAGAGGCTTAAATACTTCTTTTTCATAAGCTTGCATTAAGTATTCTAAAATAGCCGCTCGCTCATCTTCGCTCTCAATCGGCGTACTCATTGCGCTTACTGCTTTTAGGTAGCTTTGATTAGCTAATAGGTTATCCATCACCAAAATATTGTCTTTCGCAAGTTCCACCAATATTTCGTTAATCGCTTTTCGCCAATTATCTTGGCTTAAATCAGATTCGCTCACCGCGTCAATATCGTTACGTATCTTACTCTCGATGGCACGCTGTGCTTTCATCACCGCTGTACGCACTGTTTGAAAAGGTAACTGGTACTCTTTGCCCAGTTCAGTAATCAATGTATAAAAACCACCATGCGGAAAATGAAGATTGGCTTTAAACGCAGCTAGAGCCGCATCTTGTTGAGGCGTAAGTTCGCTCATAATGGTTTATGTTCCTTAGTTCTTATTCATGCTTTGTTCACAGCATCAAATAGGCTGCGTGGTGAACTTTATACTAAGCGTAGATCCGAAGCGATACTCAAAGTAAAAAAGAGGCGATTGATCATCTCTCAATAATAGCAATATTTAACAATAGCCAGCCTCTTATACCCAAGAAACTTGAAGGTGCAGGTAGGCGGCAAGTAAGAAAGTCCCCTGAGCATAGGTGAACTATATGATTGGGGCGCACGAACACAGCCAACACCGCTACAACTTCAAGTATGACGGGTATATACCATTATCCACTGTTTCAGTTTATCCATTGTTTCTACCACTCATCCACGAAATCAACCGTTTATCTCACAACCAAGCAGGTAGTTTCTCACTACCTTATTCTGGCATCGTTCACTTAATCACACGGAATTGAATGATGAAAACTCCTAAAACTCTACTATTAACCGCTGCTTTGGCCGCTAGTTTGTGCAGCGTTAATCTATATGCGAACCCTACTACCGAAATTTTGGCAAACTACAATCTAGCCGCAGAAGGTAATGAAGCATTGGTTGATACCGTCTACGGTCAGCTCAATACCTTACTCGAAGAACAAGGGGCTAAACCGCTCACTATGGTTTACCTCGGCAGCACACAAACCCTACAAGGTCGCGACGCGTTTTTACCTTGGAATAAAATGGAATTGACTGAGCAAGGGCTTGCCACTATTGCAAAAGGTATTGCCCTACTTGATACCCTGCCAGAAAACATTGATCAACAAGAGCGCATTCAAGGATTGCTAGAATCCCATTTGGCTCAGGCGATGGCAGCAATTACCTACACCTCTTTACCGGATATGTTTAACCATTTCGAACGAGGTTATGATCTCTATCTAAACCTACTCAATGACCCCTCTTTTGCACAGCAACCCTTCGCCGCTAGCTCATGGGTTTACAGTTCGGGAATTGCCGCTGCATTGAGAGCCGACGACCTTTCACAAGCACAAGCATGGCTCTCTACCATGCAAAAACTGGATGCTTCTAGTGCGCAAACTCAAGCTGCAGAAAACATGATTGCCGAACAAGGCTAAGGGATAGCGATGATTGTTTTTAATCAGATTCAACGTCATTACCAGTTGGGAAATCAAACAGTGCCCGCGCTAGCAGATGTATCAGGCGAAATTCAAACTGGTGAAATGGTTGCGCTATGTGGTCCTTCTGGCAGCGGTAAAAGCACCTTACTTAATGTTTTAGGGCTTTTGGATATGCAATACCAAGGTAAAATCAGCTTAAATGGAAAGCCATTGCCTAGAGACCCTAAAAGAGCAGCAATGTTACGCCGCATACAGTTCGGTTTTATTTTCCAAAAATTTAATCTCGTTCCAGTAATGACTGCAATGGAAAACGTAGCCTACCCCTTATTACTTAATGGCTTCGACAAAAAACAGCAACAATACAAAGCAGAACAGATGCTCGATTTAGTTGGCTTAGCTGATTTTATCCATCACCGTCCTGATAATCTTTCCGGTGGACAACAGCAACGCGTTGCCATCGCACGCGCACTCGTCCACAAACCGGCATTGGTCATTGCTGATGAGCCTACTGCCAGCCTTGATAGTAAAACCGCCAATTTAGTGGTTGATATAATGAAACAGCTCGGGCACGAAATGAATACAACATTCATTGTTGCCACGCATGATGTACGTATGGCTTCTCGTTGTGACCGAACTATTGAGCTGTTAGACGGAAGATTAGCCGATACAGATCTCACTGTCATTGATGATTCTAAACATATTGTCGAGATTTCAAAGACCAATAATGAGGTGTCTTCATGGGTAAATTAGTCCGACTTTTGCTACCTAACTCACTGCGTTTGGCTTGGTTGAATTTGCGCAGAAACCAACGTCGAAGCTCGCTGTCTATTATGATCGTTGCGATTACTGTCTTCGCACTCGCCAGCACGGGCGGATTTGGTTTATACACTTATGACAGCTTAAAGCAGGCAACCGCGCGAGACATCGGTCATTTAATCATTTCAACTCCTGGCTACTTTGAAAAAGACGAAGAAATGCCTTTGGATAATGGTCTGAAACAGCCTCAAGAGCTAATTAGCAAAATAGTCTCCCTTGATTCTGTTCGCGGTGTACAACCAAGTATTGACTTTAATGGGCTTATCTCAAACGGTAACAAATCCGCTATTTATGTCGGTCGTGGAGTTAACCATCGCGAATTCGATATGAAAGGTCCTTTTCTTGATATGCGAGAAGGCAAAACACTATCAAATATTCGTTCATCACGTTATGACCCTGCGGAACCAGAAATCATGCTAGGGATCGATCTTGCCCGCAATCTCAATGTGACGATAGGTGACTGGGTAACATTACTCGCCACAACAACAGATGGCGCGTTGAATGCTTATGATTTTAAAGTCCATGGCACCTTTTCTACCGGCGTTCCAGAACTCGATAAGCGTCAACTGTACTTGCATATCGATAGCGCTCAGTCATTACTCAACAGCGATAAAGTCAGCACCGTTTCTGTATTCCTATTCGATCTTAAGCAAACGCAAACAGCTGCAGAAAAAATAGGTCGACTGATCGCCACTGATTCTCAAGCTTTGGAGCTCACACCTTGGAGCGTTCGTGCATTCTATTACCAAAATGTGAAAAGTCTTTATGACCGAATCTTTGGCATTATGGGCGTTATCATGGCCTTGGTGGTGTTTGTTTCTTTGTTCAACACCATGACCATGTCTGTTACCGAACGCACGCGTGAAATTGGTACGCTATCTGCCCTTGGCAACTTACCCAACGAGATCATTGCAGGCTTTATACGTGAAGCAGGATTGCTCGCGCTACTCGGCAGCTTAATCGGTAGCATTAGCGCTGGATTATTAACGCTGTTTTTAATGGTTGCCGAAATCCAAATGCCACCTCCTCCGGGTGGGTCTCAAGGCTACCCTTTGACCATCTATTTCTCTATTGAACTGGCTGTAGTGGCGTCATTAGGTGTCGTTATAATCTGCCTAACCGCTGCTTATTTTTCGGCCCATAAAGGGGTCAATAAACCAATTACCGAGGCGCTTATCCATGTTTAGCATCAAAACGCTGTTTACCGTATTATTTGTCAATGTAATACTGCTTAGTCCAAGCTTTGCCGCTATGCAAGACGTAGAAGTTTCTCAGCTCATAGAAATTGCAGACAAATACCGCTTAGGCGAAGAATCTGCCCGTGTGGTTTCTGTTGTGTCTTTGTATAAATCAGAAGAGCTCGATAAGACTCGCCAATACACAGTTTATTCACGCCCGAATAGGGAATCTCTGGTTATATTCAATTCACCAGTAGAAGCTGGGCAAAAAATGCTAATGCTGCAAGACAACTTCTGGCTTCAAATGCCAAAAAGCCGCCGTCCTATTCGTATAACACCAATGCAAAAACTATTGGGCGATGCATCCATCGGTGATATTAGTTCGTTGACTTGGAGTGAAGACTACCAAGGAAAATGGATCGCGGATGAAATCGTCGTGGACAACAATCAGTTACCATACAATGCCCACCAAGTTGAGCTGACCGCTAAAACAAACGGTGCTAGCTATCAACGCATCAACTTATGGATCGAGCAGGAAACGGGCTTCCCGATCAAGGCTGATCTCTATTTACGCTCAGGAAAATTAGCCAAACAAGCCTATTTCGCTCGTGGAGTACGTGACGAGAAACTAGCCGTCATTGCCATGACGCTATTGGATACCATTCAACCAAACAACAAAACCGTGGTTAAGTATCTATCCGTCACCCCATGGCAATTGGAAGATAAATTCTACAACCCTAGCTTCCTCGCTCGTAACAACACGACGGGGCTTTAACTATGCGCAGCACCACTCTACTTGCTCTATTCACGCTAATCTCTACACCAGCAACGGCTCAGCACTGGCAAGTGGATTGGGACTGGGCGCTATCAGCAAGCCAAAACCAATTGAGAAACAGTGCGTTCATTAACCCAACTAGAAATTCTCGCTCCCAAATCGATGGGTTGCTTGATGTTCAGATCGGTTATGGACAATGGAATGGTTTGTTTGCTCTATATAGCCAAAATCTTTATCAGAGCAAACCTCAAGGCTGGTTTGAAAATACTGACAATCAATTGATCGTTCGTGAAATGGCGTGGCAAGGCAGTTTGCCTATTGGTGAGCAAAGCATTGATATCACATTAGGTAAGATTCGTCTCGACTATGGTGTCAGCTACGGCTACCGCCCTTTAGATATGTTCAAACCTTATAGACAAAACCCAATTGGTCTCAGTGTTGAAGAAGGCGCAACCGTGGCTGCACTATCTCAGTTTGATGCCAATGGCGAATGGAGCTTGCTTTACACTAACTCACACTGGAGTGACAATGAGGTTGATCACTTCGATTTAGCGAATCAACAACAAGGTGTCGGCATACGACGCTACGGCTTAATCAATCAACATGAATACCAGTTGATTGCCTATTACGATGATGTTCGCCGAGGAGCGCTAGGTGCCAGTTGGGTTAGCATACTTGACCCATCATGGGAGTTTCATGCCGAAGCTCTTTGGCAACATGAAAGCCAACAATTCACTCTACCAGAACAAGCATTCCACCCCGTTGTTTTAAAACAAGTAGGCGAAGCATGGCAGGGTTTAGCTGGCTTTACTTACACCACTATGAATGGGCACAGTTTTATTGGGGAATACTGGTTTGATAGCCGAGCATGGAGCAAACAACAATGGCAGCGCGCACAGGATAGAGCCCAACCCTTGCTACACTCAACGCCCACTCAGCCTATTGCGAAATCTTATGCTCAAGGACTTAATCATTACAACCTTACTCAACATAGCATAATGCTACATTGGAATTGGGATACCGATTCATGGCTACAGTGGCAAACGAATGACGATTGGCAATGGCTTAGTAACTTTACCCCAAAGCTCGATCTTCTTTTAGCACCACAAGATGGTGGCCTCATAGCCACTCAATGGCTCACCTATCAATGGATTGACACCGGAGATGCATCAGTAGATTTGGAATTTACCGCACGATTTTTAGCTGGAAAATCGAATTCTGCTTACGCACAAATTAACGATCGCCGTACACTGGTGTTCACGATTAAAGGGAAGTTTTAATGAAAGCGATCTGCCTCTCGGCTTATATTACCCGCTGGCGTAGTTTCATCATCACCACCGTATTTTGTTTATTGGTTGCTTTGACCACATACGCTCTATGGGGCGGGTCTACATACGTGCATTTATTCACCAGCCTTGGCTATGGTTATTCAGCTATTATTTCATCAACCGTATTAGAACGACTGATGCCAAATATGAGCACTCGAGTCGATATAGCTCTTTCTTTAATTTGCTCAATCATCCTTGGCACTCTCAATGCTTGGTTTTGGTTAAATAGTTATATCGACAACACGCTGACCGATCTTCTACCGGTTATCATGCTCGGTATTATTTTCACAACCATGTGCTTCTACTATTTTTACAATCGCGAACAACAAGCTATTGCAGGTAAATTGTTAGAAGAAGCGAAACGCAAACAAGCGGAACAAGAAAAAGCGCTGATCTTAAGCCAGCTAATGCAGATGCAAAGCCAAATTGAACCCCACTTTTTGTTTAACACTTTAGCGAACGTTAGTGCACTAATGAGCCAAGATGTGCCCAAAGCCCGCATGATGCTGGATAAACTCACAGAACTGTTGCGCGCCACGCTTGCTAACTCTCGTCTTGCCGAAACCACAATCGAAGATGAAGTTCGTAAGCTAAGCGCCTATTTAGCCATTCAAAAAGTGCGACTTGATGAGCGATTAAGCTTTCACGTTGATGTAGAGCCTCATCTGCTGCAAACCACAGTGCCACCAATGCTGATCCAACCTCTCATTGAGAATGCGATCCAACATGGAATCGAACCTAAAGGAGTCGGTGGCACCATTCATATTTCGGTTTTTCAAGCCAATAACCAGTTAAACATAAAAGTGACGGATGATGGTGTCGGCTTAAGTGACAATGCCCAAACCAAGGGTCATGGTATTGGGCTTACGAACATCAAACAACGGGTAAAAGGTTTGTATGAACAAGGAGGCAGCGTCGCAATTACTCAACCAGAACACGGTGGGTTCAGCGTCTGTATCGCAATACCACTCGACACACCTGCCACTGAGCCACTTTTAGTCACTAAGGAAACATAAAACCAATGACTTCTATCACCGCTATCATTGCCGATGACGAGCCTCTGCTACGACACCATTTAGACCGTAGCTTAGCCGAAGTGTGGCCAGATTTAGAGATTGTCGCCAGTTGTAGTGATGGTAAACAAGCATTGGAGAATATCACCCTACTCAAGCCCGATGTGGTCTTTCTCGATATCCGTATGCCTGAGCTTGATGGTATGGCTGTCGCTAACGAAATCAAACAACAAAGCCATCAACCCCTTGTTGTCTTTGTCACCGCTTACGACGAATACGCGATCAAAGCATTTGAACAAAATGCGGTCGATTATCTACTCAAGCCGCTAAATGAAAGTCGCTTAGAAGCATGCTGCGCTAAAATCAAACAACGCTTAACTCATCAATCATCACAAAGCCCGTCACCGGATCTGAGCCAATTATTATCACAACTAAACCAATTGGCACCTTTAACTCCGCAGTACTTAACATGGATTAAAGCCAGTCGGGGTGAAGACATCCATCTTATTTCTGTCAATGAGGTACTGTACTTTAAAGCTGAAGAGAAATATGTCTCTATCTATACCGACGACAACTGTGAATACTTGATTCGCACCCCATTAAAAGAGCTGCTTATGCAGCTTGACCCTGAACACTTCTGGAAAATCCATCGCTCAACCGTCGTCAAAGTGGCAGCCATTGAAAAAGTAAGCAAAGACTTTACTGGACGCATGTTCGTTAAAATGCTTGGGCATAAGTTGCCAGTCAGCCGCGCACAACAAAGTTTGTTTAAAGGCATGTAATGACAGTGGTGTTGCGAACGCCTTTCTTGTTAGAGAAACAATAAACCCAAACAGGATAAACCTTTCAAAGATCTTTCGATTCAATAATGTGACCTTACGCAGTTGCTACATCGCAGGTAGTAACTGCACTGGTCACTATAAACACTTTCACTCCATTTATTTAATTCTCTGTTTTTATTCACCCCGTCAATTCAATTAAAGCCAATCTCAAAAGCTAACGGCTTTCACTTTTTATCAAATGAAAGGTTTTTCGCGACTATCCGCTATTGATAAATTTCGTGATGGAGTCATAAATCTGTTTTATCTCCACTGGCATAATGTCTATTGAATTAGACCCGTTCGATATTCAAAAACAAAAATTTTGTGTGTTAATACTCAATCAAATGATCGCCAACCGGTTATGGAGGCATCAGAGGATCGCTTATGAAAAAAACATTAATTAGCGCTTTAGTCTTAACAGGAATGAGTTTTACAACCATAGCGGCCCAGCAAGAGGCCTTTAAAGTAAAACCCTACCTACAAAATCCAACCAGCAGCAGCATGACGATCATGTGGCTAACAACAGAAAACAAACCGGGTGAACTAAAAGTCTCTGGAGAAGACTACGCAAAATCATTTACTTCCCAACCAGAGCTTGCCGCTGGCTTACAATACTTCCCTACCGAGGTAGAAAAATACTTCCAAGATAAAGATCAGGCAACAACACCTTATATTCACTACGTTCAAGTTTCTGGTCTTAAACCCGGTACTCAATACCAGTATTCGGTAGAGCAAAACAATCAACAGTACGATGCGCAGTTCAGCACTGTTCCAAGTAAGGATGGCAAGGTTCGCTTTGTTGTTTATTCAGATTCTGAAACCGAACCAGAATCCACCGGAAAAACACGCCGTTGGTCTGAACCTTATGGTGATTTTGATCGTCAATATCTCGTTGACCAAACAACAGGGTATCAAGAGAACATCCGCGTCATGTTTGAACGCCAGCCGGACTTCATCGCGATCGCTGGGGATCTGGTTGAATCAGGAAATGAACAACGAGATTGGGATGAATTTTGGCGCCACAATGCCGGTGAGTTCAACAACATCGCATCGTATGTGCCACTGTTCCCAGCCATCGGCAATCATGAGAACTACCCAGGACCGGATGGTGGGCTCGCTGAATACGATACAGAACTTGCCAAGCAAGCTATTGCTCGTTACAAAACCTATTTTGACCTACCTGATAATGGCAGTAGCAACACGGCATATAAGGACCGCTATTATCGCGTAGACTACGGTCCAATTACCTACATTACTATCGACACATCTGACGGCAAACCAAACAAAACCGACAAAGACACCAACTGGCGTTTAGAGGGTGTAAATGCTCCTGACTTTAATCCAGGATCAGAACAATACAAATGGCTCGAAGAACAATTGGCTGACGCACAGATAAATAGCCAATTTACATTCGTTCAGTTTCATCATATCCCCTATTCGGTCGGTCCTCATGGCTTCCCAACGGGTGTTAACGGCTTTGAGAAAGGCGAAGATAACCAGTCAGGTGTACCTGTTCGAGTATTGACGCCTTTGTTCGAAAAATACGGTGTTGATGCAGTATTCGCTGGTCATGATGAAATGTATGAGCACTCTGTAGTCGACGGCATTCATTTCTACGATGCTGGTATTGGCGGTGACGGCTTACGCGGACCTTACTTTGGTAAGGACGGCAAATACGATGTGGGTATGGAAAACCCATACCAAACATACTTAGCGCATCTTGATGCTCCAGAAGTGTGGCAAGGTCAGCAACTTGTCAGTGGTGGTAAGCACTATGGTCACTTAGAAGTAAACGTGTTCCAAAATGACCAAGGTCAATGGACAACCGAAATTTCCCCTGTGTACGTCTTCCCGATTATGGATAAATCTGGCAACGTCACCGATTGGGAAAGACGCGTTTATGACGATATTACAACGCTTAAAGCAGACTAGACTCGCTAGAGCGCTTCACTGATAGATAGCCTGAAAACAAAAATCCCTCAATCGAGGTTGAGGGATTTTTCATACAAGATGTTTTGTTAACCAGAAATCGTATTGGTTAACTTAATGGTCTTAAGTAAGCCAAAAATCTCTTCTCTGCATTTTTGAATATCCACAAAATCACAAATGTCAGTGCCATGTAGAAGAAGCCTGCAGCCAAGAATGACTCAAATGGTGCATAGTAGCGAGAGTTAACCAACCGTGCCGCCCCAGTCAGATCAAGGATAGTAACAATACCAGCAACGGCACTGCCATGAAGCATAAAGATCACTTCATTACTGTAAGCAGGCAATGCACGACGCAGTGCACTGGGTAAAATAATGCGGCGATAAGTCATCGACGTACTCATACCATAAGCTTTCGCAGCTTCCACTTCCCCTTTTGGTAGGCCATTAATCGCACCGCGAATAATTTCAGCGGTATAGGCAGACGTGTTGAGAACAAATGCAACTAACGCACAAAACCAAGCATTTTCCCACAACGTATCTTTGACCGGGAAAAACTGATCCATACCGTAATAAATCAAATATAGTTGCACTAGTAATGGTGTACCACGGAAGAAATAGATGTAGCTCCAACTCGACCCCATCAGTAGATAGTTGCGGCTGTTACGCGCAATTGCCAATGGAATCGCCACCATCAAGCCAAGAATCAGCGCAGTGCTGACCAGCCAAAAGGTAGTCCATAACCCCTCAAGGTAGATGGGCAAACTTTCAATAATCAGTGAGAAGTCCATTTCTTACCTCGCATGAATACTAAACTTACGCTCCACAAGCTTGAGTAAGCCTGTCGATACACTGGTAAAAAAGAGAAAGATGACTGCCACCGCCATATAAAAAGTGAAAGGCATTTTAGTTGAGCCTGCAGCAAGCGTACTTACACGTACCATATCTTCTAAACCGATAATGGAAACTAGTGCGGTGGTTTTAAGCAGGACTAACCAATTGTTACCGAAGCCCGGCAATGCATGGCGTACCATTTGCGGGAAAAGAATACGTCTAAAAGCTAACGTTGCGCTCATGCCGTAAGCTTTCGCCGCTTCTAGTTCTCCCTTGTCTACCGCCATAATGGCACCACGAAAGGTTTCTGCCATATAGGCGCCAAAGATAAAACCAATGGTGAGTACGCCGGCAATAAATGGGCTAACGTCGATGTAATCAGGAAGATAAGCAGTCCACTCATGATTTGGGTCACTAGACGTAAACCATTCATTTAACCATTCATTGATTGAATAAAGACTGTTGTTTAATAGAATCTGACCGCCGAAAAAAATCAGCATCATTAATACCAGATCAGGAATTCCACGAATGATAGTGGTGTAAAGCGTTGCAATGGCTCTCGCCCAACGGTAAGGCGCCAGTTTTGCAAGCGCACCAAGCATTCCCAATATTACGGCGAGCAACAGCGATAGAAGAGCAACTTCTATTGTTAGCACTGCCCCCTTTAGAATGGAGGCTTCGTATCCTTGAAGATCCAGCATAGGTGAGTTCCTGTCCCTAAACTCAAAACCGACCGTTGGCTACTTCTAGGAACAAGCCAACGGTCGCTAACTACTGCTTACTTACCGTAAACATCATACTTGAAGTATTTTGCAGCGATTTCCTGGTAAACACCTTTTTCACGTAGAGAAAGGATCGCCGCGTCTAGCTTCTCGGTAAGATCTTTGTCTTGCTTACGAACTGCAATCCCAAAACCGTCGCCGAACCATTTAGGATCAGTTAGCGATGGGCCAACGAACTCGTAGCCTGCGCCGCCTTCCGCATTAAGGACACCTTCTTCTAGTGCTGATGCATCACCCAATACCGCAGCAATTCGCCCGTTTGCTAGATCTAAATACGCTTCATCAAATGAACCATAGCGCACGATTTCCACTTTTTCGTAGTTATCCGTTAGGTATTTGTCATGAGTCGTTGCACGCTGAACGCCAATTTTTACGCCGTCTAAATTATCAAAGTTTAGACCTGCGCCTTTTTTAGCAATGAATTGGTTTGGGATTAGCGCATATTTGCCAGTAAAGTCGACTTTCTTCTTGCGCTCTTCAGTGATCGACATCGCGGCAATGATTGCATCATATTTACGTGCTAGCAGCGATGGAATAATACCGTCCCAATCTTGTGGTACGATCTTACATTTCACGTCCATCTCTTTACACAACGCATTAGCCATATCGACATCAAAGCCTTTCAGTGAGCCATCGGCTTCCGTCCAACTGAATGGAGGATATGCCCCTTCAATACCAAAGCGAACTGTCTTCCAATCTTTCGCCTGCGCCATCCCTGTGACGGTTGTAGCTGCAAGTGCTGCTACGACTAACCACTTTTTCATTTCCATACTCCTGTGATTGTTTTACTTATATTTGATTATTAGATGGTGTGTTGCTCCGCCTTATTTCCCTATATAGACAAGATATGTAAACAAGACGGTTAATAAATTGAAGAGATAAACTGCTGCAAGCGCTCCGACTCAGGATTAGTAAATAATCTGGCAGGATCACCCTGCTCTTCTACTACACCCTGATGAAGAAACATCACATGATTAGATACATCGCGCGCGAATGCCATTTCATGCGTAACAACCAACATAGTACGTCCTTCTTCAGCGAGATCTCGCATTACGCCTAAGACCTCACCGACTAATTCTGGGTCAAGTGCGGAGGTGGGTTCATCAAATAGCATTACTTCTGGATCAACAGCCAAGGCTCTTGCGATTGCAGCGCGCTGCTGCTGTCCACCAGACAAATGCCCTGGGTAATAATCTTTCCGCTCGTACAACCCGACTTTTTTTAAGAGTAGCTCTGCATTTTCAATCGCTTGTGCTTTAGGCACGCCAAGTACATGAACTGGGGCTTCGATCACATTCTCAAGCACCGTCATATGGGACCAGAGGTTAAAACCCTGAAATACCATCGCTAAACGTGAACGGATGCGTTGAACTTGTTTTTCATTAACTGGGACAGCTTCACCTTGGCGATTATGTTTCATTTCAATCAATTCACCATTGACCCAAATTTCACCATTGGTTGGGATTTCGAGGAGATTAATACAACGTAAGAAGGTGCTTTTACCTGAACCTGACGAACCGATAATGGAAATAACGTCGCCTTTATGTGCTTCTAATGAAATGCCTTTCAATACTTCATTTTGACCAAAGGTCTTATGTAAATTATTGATATTTAGCGCGGGTACGTCATTCATGCGCTTTTTCTCCCTGTGATGTCTTCTTGATCAAACACTTTCTTTACAAGTACTTGACTGCATGGGTTCCTCCCACCATCACTCAAACTAGCACTAACACAAAAAACATGCAACAACTCATTAACCTGTATAAGTTACATATTTAGCGACATTATGTGCGTAATAATGCACATAATAGTCATAACCACTTTCCTGCGCGCATAAATCGAGCTTAGCGAAACAACCACCCCTTAAAGGTTTAACATTTGAGACACACTTCCATTGAAGCAAACCTCTCTCTTTTTTTTGTTTTTTTAAACTTAAAAAAGGACTAAAAGCTTGGTTAAAGTTACAATACAAAATGTTTTTTTCAGTTCTACCGAAGGAAACTAGTCAAACCTTAATCATGCTGCGTAGTTTTCTTTCACATTCTTTCATATAGTGATCTAAATCAATCACTGTTGAGAATTAGCACGTTAAACTCCCGACAGATGAAAGCATCCACAGACGCCTTTGTCCGCTTCTTTGTCTACTTTAAAGCACATGCGCCACGTGCTTCTGGAGGGCAAAAGGATTTTGCTGGAAGCTTAAACCGACATTTACGCAGTCGCTTAACTAATAATAAAAAGAGCAACTGAAAACATCATCAACTTTTTAAAATATGAGGAATCTATGTCAGACGCAGTCAATAAGCCGCACTCTGATTCGGATATCGAAAATAAGAGCTATCGCGAGCTGCATCGTCCAGCCTCGGAGTTTGCAAGCCGTTCCGATTACCTAGATCACGAACTACAAATTATGAAGCCACGTCGCTTCAAATTGAACCTTCCTGGTCGCGACTTCCGTTTCGAGCTTGAGGATTTAGTTCCTGCTCTTGCAGGTACGATTGGCATCATCGCGATGTATTCAGCGGTTATGATGTCTTGGGCAGAAGGTCTGACAGCTGCTTGGGATCACGTTAACCTAGGTAAAGACTTTGCCATTGAAGTCGCTCGTGTAGAGATGTTAATCCCTGCGCTGCTATTTTGTGTTTTAGCTTCAGGCTTCTTTAACCCTAAAGCGAACTTAGCTGGTAACCACGGCCCAATGATCCCGTTAATCGGTACTATTGCGCTTGCAGGTGCTCACCCACTTGCGCTAGCTATACTTATTGGTGTATTCGGTCTGATCCTAAGTTTCCTTAAGGGTGGTTCGAAGCTGGTTAACCTAACCTCCGAAGGTACCGCCGGTGGCTTGCTTATCTTCCTAGGTTTAACTGGTACAGTAAGCCAAATCACGTCCATTCAAGAATGGGCCGTTGGTCTACAATCTGCCACGGTTGAAGCTGGTAGCATGGGTTACGTTGGTCTAATCGTTCTTGCGGTAACTATCGTACTCTATGCTTTCCTTGCGAAGGTGAATAAGCGTTGGTTAGCTATCCCTGTTTGTGCATTCGCAGGTCTTGCTATCGCTCTTCTAATGGGAACTGGTTTCGATATCGTATTTGAAACGGAAACTGGTATTCCAAACCTAAACCCAATCTACTGGTGGGGCAGCACAAGTGAAGGTTGGATGCTAGGTCTTCCTAACGTACAACACTTTATTGCATCGCTACCGTTCGCAATTCTTGCAGTTGCAATGTGGTCTCCTGACTTCCTAGGTCACCGTATTTTCCAAGAACTGAACTACCCAAGAAAAACTGAAAAAGTACTAATGGACGTTGATGATACGATGACCATGTGTTCTTTCCGTCAGATGGTAGGTACAGCAGTAGGTGGTGGTAACATTACTTCGTCTTGGGGTACTTACATGATCCCAGCGGCGATCGCTAAGCGTCCAATCCCTGGTGGTGCCATTTTACTTGGCGTACTATGTATTATTGTTGCTATCCTCGGCTTCCCAATGGACATCGCTGTATGGCCACCGGTAATGCGCGTTGCTCTACTAGTGGGTGTATCACTACCACTACTAGAAGCAGGTATGCAAATGGTTAGAGACTCTAAAGATTCACAAGCTGCAGGTATCTGTATCTTTGCTTCTGCAGTAGCTAACCCAGTTCTAGCATGGGCGCTAACCATGCTACTAGATAATAACGGTCTTATTGGCGACAAAGAGCGTGCTTCACGCCTATCGTTTGTTGATAAAATCATTATCCCAGTAGGCGTACTTGTAATCTGTCTGATTGCGATGCTTGCTGTTGGTATGCTTGAAGGTCAATACGGTCTTAAGGCATTCCTATAATTTTTGAGCTATAACTGTTGGGGATGCGCTTTGCGCTCCCCTTTTTATCGATTTTTTTTAGATTTTATTGATTTAGTTTAAGGTTTAAAAATTTTTTTAGTGTAACCTTGTAATTCAGCTGGTAAGATTCCATATAAAGAGTAATGACAATTTGTATAGACTTTTGATCCAATATATAAATCGATCAATAGAGCCTATAACACATTGTTATTTAAATAAGAGTGTACTGTTCCTTTTAACCGAGGATAGCTAGCTCAGCAGCGAAAGCAGTACGTGTTTTTTCTACTAAAAAGGTAGGTATGTCATGGCAGAGCAATTTGCTAAAGCTTGGGAAGGTTTTGCACAAGGTGAGTGGCAAAACGAAGTAAACGTTCGTGATTTCATCCAGAAAAACTACGCTCCATATGAAGGCGACGAATCTTTCCTAGTTTCTGAAGGTACTGAAGCAACTAACGTGCTTTGGGCTAAAGTAATGGAAGGTATCAAACAGGAAAACGCAACTAAAGCTCCTGTAGATTTTGATACTTCTGTTATTTCTACCATCACTGCTCACGATGCAGGCTACATCGAAAAAGATCTAGAAACTATCGTAGGTCTACAAACTGAAAAGCCGCTTAAACGTGCAATCATCCCTAACGGCGGTGTGCGTATGGTTGAAGGTTCTTGTAAAGCATACGGTGAAACTCTAGACCCTATGGTTTCAAAAATCTACTCTGAATACCGTAAAACACACAACGCTGGCGTTTTCGATATCTACACTCCTGATATCCTAGCTTGTCGTAAGTCTGGTGTTCTTACTGGTCTTCCAGATGCATACGGTCGTGGTCGTATCATCGGTGATTACCGTCGTGTTGCACTGTACGGTATCAACTTCCTAATGAAGGACAAGTTGGCTCAATTCAAATCTCTTCAAGAGCGTTTTGAAAACGGCGAAGACCTAACAGCAACTATGCAACTTCGTGAAGAAATTGCAGAGCAACACCGCGCTCTAGGTCAAATCAAAGTAATGGCAGCTAAGTACGGCTTCGATATCTCTGAGCCAGCTCAAACTGCTCAAGAAGCTATCCAGTGGACTTACTTCGGTTACCTAGCTGCTGTTAAATCACAAAACGGTGCTGCAATGTCTCTAGGTCGTACTTCGACTTTCCTAGACATCTTCATCCAACGTGATATCGAAGCTGGTAAGATTGACGAAGTTCAAGCTCAAGAAATGATTGACCACTTCGTAATGAAGCTACGTATGGTTCGTTTCCTACGTACTCCTGAATACGATGAATTGTTCTCTGGCGACCCAATCTGGGCAACAGAATCAATGGGTGGTATGAGCATCGACGGTCGTACACTAGTAACACGTACTAACTTCCGTTTCCTAAACAGCCTATACACTATGGGTCCTTCTCCAGAGCCAAACATCACTGTACTTTGGTCTGAGCAGCTTCCTGACGGCTTCAAACGTTTCTGTGCAAAAGTATCTATCGATACTTCTTCTATTCAGTACGAAAACGATGATCTAATGCGTCCTGACCTACAATCTGACGACTACGCAATCGCTTGTTGTGTATCTCCTATGATCGTTGGTAAGCAAATGCAGTTCTTCGGTGCGCGTGCTAACCTTGCTAAAACTATGCTTTATGCAATCAACGGCGGCGTTGATGAGAAGCTGAAAATGCAAGTTGGTCCTAAGTCAGACGCAATCACTGACGAAGTTCTAAACTACGATGACGTGATGGGTCGCCTAGACACATTCATGGATTGGTTAGCTAAGCAATACGTGACTGCACTTAACAGCATTCACTACATGCACGACAAGTACAGCTACGAAGCGTCTCTAATGGCTCTTCATGACCGTGACGTTCGTCGTACAATGGCATGTGGTATCGCAGGTCTATCTGTTGCTGCTGATTCACTATCTGCAATCAAATACGCAACTGTTAAACCAGTTCGTGACGAAGATGGTATTGCAATCGACTTCGCAATCGAAGGCGATTACCCTAAATTCGGTAACAACGACGCTCGCGTTGATGACATCGCATGTGAACTTGTTTCTACGTTTATGGGCAAAATCCGTAAGCTTAAGATGTACCGTGATGCAATCCCTACTCAGTCAATCCTTACTATCACTTCAAACGTTGTGTACGGTAAGAAAACTGGTAACACTCCAGACGGTCGTCGTGCTGGCGCTCCTTTCGCTCCTGGTGCAAACCCAATGCACGGTCGTGACGAGAAAGGTGCTGTAGCATCACTAACTTCTGTAGGTAAACTACCGTTTGCTGACGCTCAAGATGGTATCTCTTACACTTTCTCTATCGTGCCAAACGCACTAGGTAAAGAAGAAGATAACCAACGCGCTAACCTTGCAGGCCTAATGGATGGTTACTTCCACCATGAAGCTGGTATCGAAGGCGGTCAGCACTTAAACGTGAACGTTCTTAACCGTGAAACTCTAGAAGACGCAGTTAAGCACCCTGAGAACTACCCTCAGCTAACAATCCGTGTTTCTGGTTACGCTGTACGCTTTAACTCTCTAACTGCAGAGCAACAAGCTGACGTAATCGCACGTACTTTCACTGAGTCTCTATAATTCTCAGCTGAATGATTGATTGATGAAGCCCCGCTTTTATAGCGGGGCTTTTTTTATATCTGTACCCACCCATCTTTTTATTGTCTTATCTATCAACACATAAACTCTCAGCTGCAACTATAATAACCTTCATGCCATTGTAAATTACGCACCATATTTGCACGCGCGCCTCGAAGGAGAGCTTCAATGAAAACACATTATTTTGTGCTTATCTCTTTGCTGATTTCTACTAGTGGCTATACATCACAGTTGCCAACTGTTAGTTTCACCTCCGACAACGATGCTCCGTTTGGATTGGACAATGATTACACCAATGGGTTATTCATCAGTTACACCACTGGAGAACTAGGTGATAACTCTCAATTAGAGCCATTAAGCTTATCTGCTCGCTCGCTTGATAAATTGGAGTTTATTTTTGGGCAGAAAATGTATACACCGGAGAACATCGCTTCTTCTTTCCCGGTTGAAAATGATCGCCCTTATGCCGGCTTTCTTTATACTGAGATTAATTACTTAACGATTTTGCCTGAGCGGATGACTCGTTATAGTGTCACTTTGGGAACGGTGGGCAAACATTCTCTGGCTCAACAAGCTCAACGCTTTGTGCACGATATCACTGACTCTGAATACCCTAATGGTTGGAAGTTTCAAATTGATGAAGGATTAGTCGCCAATCTGGGTTATTTAAACCACTACAATTGGAATCGAACAAGCTTCGCCAATTCAACTCAATTTGAAGTGTCTAATGTTTCCGAAGCAAATGTTGGTAATTTCCGTAGCGATGCATCAACTGGGGTGATGTTTCGTTGGGGTGAGCACTTATCCTCTAGTATTGGCGCAGCGAACATCGATAGTGAACGACCTTTCCGATCTGGGTATCTAGGGAAAGGAAGTAGTGGGTGGTTTGCTTTTACCGGACTGGAGGCACGCTACAGATTTAACGATATCACAATTGAAGGCGATAGACCGGGCATTCCTGACCCAGAAAACTATCCTGTCACACTAGAAAAAAGTCAGGCAACCTTTGTTGCCGGATTTACTTGGTACAATGCCAACTTTGGCGGCAGTTTTACTGCAGCAGTTAACACCAATGACTACGAAGAGGCGGTAGATAGTACCCACGGTAACGCCTCGATTTCCTTATTCTTTTTCTTATAATCATTTCAAACTCGATCACCAATTGAGTAAGTTTTATTCAGTTTAATTTCCCTTGTAGATTAATTCACTAAGAAGCACGTATAACCCTATTTAATCGGGGTAATTTGTAATAAAATAATGTTCAAATAATAGCTAAAGAGATTAACTCATGTCAAAGACTGGTCGTATTCATTCCTTTGAATCATGTGGGACAGTGGATGGCCCTGGAATTCGCTTTATCGTATTCTTACAAGGGTGTTTAATGCGTTGTATGTATTGCCATAACCGTGATACATGGGACACTCATGACGGAAAAGAAGTAACAGTCGACGAGTTAATTACTGAAGCGAAGTCATACCGCCACTTTATGAATGCTTCCGGTGGTGGTATCACATGTTCAGGTGGTGAAGCGATGCTGCAACCTGAATTTGTACGCGACTTCTTCCGCGCTGCTCAAGCAGAAGGTATTCATACTTGTCTTGATACCAATGGCTACATTCGTAAACACACTGATGTCGTTGACGAAGTGCTTGAAGCAACCGATCTTGTAATGCTTGATCTTAAGCACATGAAAGATGAAATTCACCAAGATTTTATCGGTGTTTCAAACCGTCGTGTATTAGATTTTGCCCGTTACCTACACAAGCTTGGTCAAAAAACGTGGGTCCGCTATGTTGTTGTTCCTGGCTATACTGACGATGATGAATCCGCACACTTGCTGGGGGAGTTCATTAAAGATATGGACAACATCGAGAAGATTGAGCTTTTGCCTTACCATAAATTAGGCGCACATAAGTGGGAAGCACTAGGGTACGATTACCCTCTTGACGGTGTTAACCCGCCATCGAAAGAAACGATGGAAAATATTAAGTCAATTCTTAAGCAGTATCACTCTAATGTAATATACTGATACCAATTGATAACAAGTTCATAAAAATACCAACCCTCGGGTTGGTATTTTTGTAGGAGCTGATTGGTGCTATTAACTGAACTGTTCACTTGGGCGATTGCGCTATTGGCACTCATCCCATGTTACTCTGATATCCATTCTAACTTTGTCCCCAAGCTAATGCGTGAAAGCTCGTTTCAACACCTCACGTTTGCTATTTGCTTTATTCTCTTTCTATTGTGGTCGGCAGAGGCAGGTATAAAAATAGGGCTGGGTATTCACTTTCTAGGATTGACCTGTTTAACCCTAATGTATGGCTGGCGCATTGCGTATCTAGTTTGCTGGCCTATCGTTTCATGCTTAGTACTATTTGGTCCACTTTCCTTAGCAAGCATGGGGCAATTCCTACTACTTTCCTGCTTTGTACCCATATTAACCAGTTATGGTATTTTCTTAATCAGTTACCACTTTTTACCAAGAAATATTTTCGTTTACATCTTTGTTGCAGGTTTCATTAATGGTGCAATAAGTGGCAGTATTCACTTACTAGTTACAGGGTTGTTTTATTTGTTGACCGGCGTATATAGCTGGCCAACCATTGTCGATAACTACTTATTATTCATGGTGTTGCTTGCATTCCCTGAAGGTTTCCTTAATGGTATAGCTATCACAGTGCTAACGGTCTTTAAACCTGAGTGGTTACGCACCTTTTCCGACCGAGATTACATCTATAGTCACTATCATAAAAAATAGTTTATTTATTTTCATTTTCACTCATAAATATGTGTTGAGATCATGTTTCAAGCTACAACAACGAGATAACCTAAGCACATTAAAGATGTACTAGATTTTATGAGGTCACCTAATAATGGAAATGACAAACGCTCAACGTTTGATTCTGTCTAACCAGTACTACCTGATGTCACAGATGAATCCAGAAAATGCACAGAAATACAGCCGCTTACAAACAATTGTAGAGCGTGGTTATGTTTTGCAAATGCAAGAAATTAGCAAAGATTTTGGTTGCATTGAAGAAGATGAATGTCGTGAAATAATCGACATCATGGAGATGTATCACGCAATGCAAGAATCTAACAATATGTTGGAAGAGCATGAACGCCAAAACGTAGATCAACGCCGCTTGCAATTCCTTGGCTTTGACTGTGGCACCGAATGCAAACTCGTACACTACGTTCGCTTCCTTGTTGATTCAGAGGGTCTATATCCTCAATTTGATAAAGGCGAGCATCACTTCAATGCACAAATGCCAATGCAAGATAAGTATCGCCGCATGCTAGCCACATGGCGTAACTGCCCTCGCCAATATCACTTATGTGCAAATGAACTTAAGCAGATTTTTAACGCTTAATAGTCAAATTTCGCTTCGAGGGCCGCAATTATGCAGCCCTTTTTATTGCGATCAAAAGAGTATTAAAAAGTGTAGGCGACGCTCACATTAGCTGTAGTATTTACTCCCGATTCTATCAGTGGGCTTTTTTCTATCTCACCTTCAAGATTAGTATAACGAACACCTGCAGCAAGCCTAACGTTCGGGGTTAGATGCAGATAACCAGATAAGCCTACAAAATATTGTCCATCCCACTCGGCATCAAATGGGGCAATGTTGGCTCGACTTGCTTCAGCTTGGCTTACACCATAAAGGTGGTTGTTAATTTCATCGCTGTTATACGCATAACCAAGACTCGGAGTCACACCCCAGCCATTGCGACGAAATGGTAAGCGCCATGCCATTTCGCTGTACAACCCGTTGTGAGCTCCGCCCAAATCTGTACCTGCTGTCGCTTCAAACATGCCGACTAAAGTTATCAACTGGTAACTCACCCCACCCAAGACAGTTGAATCACGTTTATCCATTTGCTTAACCACTGCATTGTTTGAGTCTTCCGGCTTCAAGGTGCGAGGATCATACACCGCTCTAAATACAAGGTTATGAGTCGAGCCTACAGGGTTAAGCCGATAACCAGCACTGAAACCACGCATGAAGAAGTGCTCACCTTCGTAACCGATCACCGGGATCACTGCTTTATTTGAAGGCGTATCTTTATATACCGCTGGTGAATAAGATGCACCAACACCCAAAGACCATTGACTAATACTCGCACTTGCGCTTGCTGACAGCAACGCGACCAAACTTACACCAAGTTGTAGACACTCTTTTTTCACAAATCCATCCATTCACATTATCAATAATTCATCAAATTATAAAGAATGACGTACCATTAATCAAATTGTGCAATTTTCCAGCTCCAAGAGACTTAGAAGAGCACAAGCCTCAGAGAAATCAAATCGATGGATCTTCTTTAAATCGAGTTCATTCAGAATATTTTTAACAAAAAAATAGCTGAGTTCATGGCAGGGGTTTGACGATAAATTTGCAAATAAACACATATTTTTTAAGCAAAATTAGAAATCCACACTAGTCTTAACTAATGAGGGATTAGTTAATTTTTGCGAGTTGTAAGTCAGTTTGACAGGTTCAAAGGGGAAATCATTATGAGCATTTTCGACCATTTCCAAGCACGCTATGAAGCGTCTAAGGATGAGGAGTTATCTTTACAAGATTTCTTAGCGCTATGTAAGGATGACAAAAGCGCGTACGCTAATGCAGCTGAACGCTTATTGATGGCTATTGGAGAGCCTGAGGTGATCGACACCGCACAGGATCCTCATCTTAGCCGGATATTTTCAAACCGTGTAATTTCACGTTACGAGACATTTAAAGACTTCTACGGCATGGAAGATGCCATTGAACAAATTGTGTCTTATCTTAAACACGCGGCTCAAGGTCTTGAAGAGCGGAAACAAATTTTGTATTTGCTTGGTCCAGTTGGTGGTGGTAAATCATCTATCGCCGAAAAATTGAAAGCTTTAATGCAACAGCAGCCAGTCTACCTACTCTCCGCCAATGGTCAACGTAGCCCGGTTAATGACCATCCATTTTGTCTATTTGATATGAGTGAAGATGGCGATCTACTCAAGCGTGAATATGGCATAGAAAAACGTTACTTACGTTCAATTATGTCGCCATGGGCAGCAAAACGCCTACACGAATTTGGTGGTGATATATCCAAATTTAAAGTTGTCAAAGTTCGTCCTTCTATTCTTGACCAACTTGCCGTTGCTAAGACCGAACCTGGCGATGAAAACAACCAAGATATTTCCTCACTAGTGGGTAAAGTCGACATCCGTATGCTTGAGCACTTTTCACAAGATGATCCAGATGCTTACAGCTATTCAGGTGCATTATGTAAAGCGAACCAAGGTTTAATGGAGTTCGTAGAGATGTTTAAAGCACCGATTAAAGTGCTACATCCACTGCTAACTGCAACTCAAGAAGGCAACTACAACGGTACTGAAGGGCTTTCCGCCCTGCCATTCGACGGCATGATTCTCGCTCACTCTAACGAATCAGAGTGGCAGACTTTCCGTAACAACAAAAACAACGAAGCATTCTTGGACCGTGTGTATATTGTCAAAGTACCTTACTGTCTGCGGGTTTCTGAAGAAGTTAAAATCTATCAAAAACTGCTCGATCATTCCGAACTATCTAAAGCACCTTGCTCACCAAGCACGCTCGATTTACTCGCTCAGTTCAGTATTCTTTCTCGCCTGAAAGAACCAGAAAATTCATCCATTTTCTCTAAAATGCGCGTGTATGATGGCGAAACATTGAAAGATACCGATCCAAAAGCTAAAAGTTACCAAGAGTATCGAGACTATGGTGGCGTTGATGAGGGAATGTCGGGTCTATCAACTCGTTTCTCTTTCAAAATCCTATCACGTGTATTTAACTTCGACCAAAGTGAAGTCGCCGCCAACCCTGTACATCTATTCTATGTTATCGAACAACAGGTTGAACGTGAGCAATTTCCACAAGATATCGCGGACAAATATCTAGAGTTCTTGAAAGGCTACCTCGTACCACGTTACGTTGAGTTTATTGGTAAAGAAATTCAAACCGCGTACTTGGAATCTTATTCAGAGTACGGTCAAAACATCTTCGACCGCTACGTGACTTATGCTGATTTCTGGATTCAAGATCAAGAGTACCGCGATCCAGAAACAGGTCAGCTATTCGACCGTTCCGCACTCAACAACGAACTTGAAAAAATAGAGAAAACGGCGGGTATCAGCAATCCAAAAGATTTCCGTAATGAAATCGTTAACTTTGTACTGCGTGCTCGCGCTAACAATAGCGGTCAAAACCCTGTTTGGACCAGCTATGAGAAACTACGTACTGTCATTGAGAAGAAAATGTTCTCCAATACTGAAGAACTGCTTCCTGTTATCTCCTTCAATGCAAAAACTTCTTCTGAAGATCAGAAAAAACACGACGATTTTGTCGCACGCATGATGGAGAAAGGCTATACAGAGAAGCAAGTGCGCTTGCTATCTGAATGGTATCTGCGAGTACGTAAATCATCTTAATAGCAGCAGAATAATCCTCTATTCGACATCTAGAGGATTGCCCATGGAGTACCTGTCAGAGTGTGATGCTCTGGCAGGAGATTGGATGCGCGGAAATACATGCTTATATAGAAAAGGTATGTAGCAAATAAGGGGTGACTCATGGCGCAATTTATTGATAGACGACTGAATGGCAAGAATAAAAGTGCCGTTAACAGGCAGCGCTTTATTCGTCGCCATAAAGAAAAAATCAAGGAATCGGTTGCTGACGCAGTTAACCGTCGATCCATCACCAATACCGAGACTGGTGAGGATGTCGCGATCCCACACAAAGACATTAGCGAGCCAATATTTCATCAAGGTCAAGGTGGTCTCAAAGAACGTGTGCACCCCGGCAACGATCAGTTTATCAAAGGTGACAAAGTAGATAGACCGAAAAGTGGCGGGCAAGGTGCAGGTGGTTCCGGTGATGGTGAAGCGAGTCCGGATGGTGAAGGTGAAGACGAATTTGTTTTCCAAATATCCAAAGATGAATACCTAGATATTCTTTTTGAAGATTTGGCGTTACCGAATCTAGATAAAACTCAAGTGAACAAAATAACGGAGTGGAAGACCCACCGTGCAGGCTATCAAACCGCTGGGGTCCCTGCCAATATCGCGATAGTAAAATCGTTACAACAATCTCTGGCTCGTCGTACAGCACTGACTGCTGGCAAACGCCGCATGATGCACGAATTGGAAGAAGAGCTAACGAGAATCAAAAATCAAGAACCCGCACAGCTGATCGAAGAGCGTCGTTTAAAGGACGAAATCGAATCACTTAGAAATAAAATCAACCGCGTGCCTTTTATCGATACGTTTGATCTGCGTTTTAAAAATTACGAGCGTCGACCTATCCCTTCGAGCCAAGCGGTTATGTTTTGTTTAATGGATGTGTCCGGTTCTATGGATCAAGCAACTAAAGACATCGCTAAACGTTTCTACGTCCTACTGTATCTATTCCTTACTCGCACTTATCAAAACGTCGAAGTGGTATTTATTCGTCATCATACTCAAGCTAAGGAAGTCGATGAGCATGAGTTTTTCTATTCACAAGAAACAGGGGGGACCATTGTTTCAAGTGCACTGCGTTTGATGAACGAGATAGTGACTGACCGCTACCCTATCGGACAGTGGAACATTTATGCTGCACAAGCCTCCGATGGGGATAACTGGGCAGACGATTCACCTCGATGCAAAGAGCTACTACAAGAAGAGTTGTTGCCTAAGTGCCAATACTATTCTTACATAGAGATCACTCGCCGTTCTCATCAAACCTTATGGCATGAATACGAAAAACTTGAAAATACCTTTTCTAACTTTGCCATGAAGAATATTCGTAGCGTTGATGACATCTTCCCTGTCTTTAGGGAATTGTTCAAAAAAGAAAACGCTTAGGGAGGTACCATGACAACAAGATCACCGACAAAAAAAAATAATAAACTGTTGCCTGATGGTCCTGACTGGACATTCGGTTTATTAGAACGCTACCACGTCGAAATCAAGCGGGTGGCAGAGCACTATAAACTGGATACCTATCCTAACCAAATAGAAGTGATTACCTCTGAACAAATGATGGATGCATACTCCAGCATCGGCATGCCAATTAATTATAATCATTGGTCATTTGGCAAAAAATTCATTCAAACGGAACAAGGCTATAAACACGGTCAAATGGGGTTAGCCTATGAAATTGTCATTAACTCCAATCCCTGTATCGCCTACTTGATGGAAGAAAACACTGTCACAATGCAAGCTTTGGTCATGGCCCACGCTTGTTACGGGCACAACTCATTTTTTAAGGGCAACTACCTATTTCAAGCATGGACAGATGCAGGGTCAATCATTGACTACTTGTTGTTCGCCAAGAAGTACATTAGCGAGTGCGAAGAAAAATACGGCGTCACTGAAGTCGAAGAGTTATTGGACTCATGCCATGCATTAATGAACTATGGTGTCGATCGCTATAAGCGCCCCGAAAAAATCTCTATTGCTGAAGAGAAAATGCGTCAGGAAGAACGTGAAACCTACTTACAATCTCAAGTAAATGATTTATGGCGCACAGTACCAAAATCAGCTGAAAAGGAACATAACGAAAAAATACGTTTTCCTAGTGAACCACAAGAGAATATCCTCTACTTTATTGAAAAACATGCTCCTCTTCTAGAATCATGGCAGCGTGAGATTGTGCGTATTGTTCGTAAGGTTAGCCAATACTTCTATCCTCAAAAACAAACGCAAGTGATGAACGAAGGTTGGGCAACCTTCTGGCACTATACTATTTTGAATCACTTGTATGATGAAGGTATAGTCTCGGATCGCTTCATACTTGAGTTTCTTCACAGCCACACTAGCGTTGTTGCTCAGCCTGCATACAACAGCCCCCACTTCAGTGGCATTAACCCTTATGCTCTAGGCTTCGCTATGTTCCGCGATATCCGCCGAATTTGCGAAGAGCCGACCGACGAAGATAGAGAGTGGTTCCCTGAAATCGCTGGCAGCGATTGGCTAGAAACGGTGCACTTTGCCATGCATAACTTCAAGGATGAGAGCTTCATTAGCCAATATTTATCACCCAAGCTAATTCGAGATTTCAAGCTATTTTCCATCGTCGATGATGACAGAAAGAATTACATCGAGGTAAGTCATATTCATGACGATGCCGGCTATCGAATCATTCGTGAAAAACTCGCAGCGCAATACAATTTATCCAACCTTGAACCGAATATCCAAGTATACAACGTCGATATTCGTGGAGATCGTTCAATGACGCTGCAGTATGTTCCACATGACCGTATTCCACTGCATGAAGGTTACAACGAAGTGTTGAAGCATCTTTATCGCTTATGGGGCTTCGATATCATAGTCGAAGAAGTTAAAGAGTCAGGTAGACACGAAATTATTGGCACCTGCCCACAACGCAATAACTATGAATCAAGTATCTAAGTAAATCACTCGCAGGCTCATCGCTAACGAGTGCCGATGAGCCCGCTTGTTTTACACTAGATAATCTCGCTATTTGTTCTCACCATAGCGCTCTAGATAAAGCACAGTTGCAGCAGTACGTGATGGCACCACTAACTTCTTCAACAGGCTCTTCATGTGCACCTTTACTGTCGACTCAGAAATAAAAAGGTTATCGGCAATCTGTTTGTTGCGTAGTCCCTTTGCAACTTGACGCAAGATTTGCATCTCCCGATCTGTTAGCGTATCAAACACATCGCTTTTATTTTCTCGCTCAGCTAAATACTGTGCCACTTCCGCACTGTACGCTTTATCACCCTGCAAACTCTTCTTTAGTACATCAATTAGATCATCGGGCTCTGTATCTTTGAGCAGGTAGCCGTCCGCGCCAGCTTTAATTAGTGCATCAATATCAGCCGCACTGTCAGATACCGTCAGAATCACGATACTAGCATCACAACTATCCGCTCTAAGTGCATTTAGCGTATCAAGTCCCGACATGCCCTTCATATTCAGGTCGAGCAAAATCAAATCGGGCTCTATTTCATGATTCTTCGCCACGGCCTCTGCCCCGGAAGAAACCTCCGCAATTACATCAAATTCATCTTCAAAGCTCAGTAATTGGCTTAAACCTCGACGCATCAGAGGGTGGTCATCGACGAGCATTACTCTACATTGTGTCAAAGTCATCATCCTTTGTTCTTGGATATGTTAATTCAATTTCACAACCTTTTTGGCTGGCTGTATTAATAGTTAATTGACCATTTAAGCGACTTGCCCGCTCATGCATAATCGACAAACCATAATGATTCAATTTATTTTCTTGATTATCGATACCCACGCCATCATCTATGATCTTGATAATCATAGTATTATTTTTCTCGGTACAAGAGACCTTTATTGTTGTTGCATTGGCATGTTTGATCGCGTTGATCGTTGCTTCTCTAATTAACTGTAGTAAATGCACTTGTTCATGGGCATCAATCTCAATCGAAGATAGGTCATTAACCAAGGAAATATTCGCGGGAGTTTGGTCTTGAAGTTGTAACAACATTTCTTTAAGTGCGCTCCCAAAGTTGCCTTCTTTAATAGACAACCTAAAGGTGGTCAATAACTCACGTAACTGCGTATAGGCGCCTGATAATGCCGAGTCTAAATCAGTAACAATGTCGCTCGCTTTGTCCACATTGGGACTCTTTTCGAGCTTTTTCATTACCCTTTTGAGCAATGAAACCTGAATTTTCAGGTAAGAAAGCGATTGCGCTAACGAGTCATGCAACTCTCTTGCAATGGTTGCTCGCTCTTCCAATAATAATAACTGTTCCGTTTGCCTTTGAGCTTGATTGTAGTAGACCGCACGAGCGAGAATTCGAACAAAGTTATCAATCAAATCTTGATCCGGACACGGCAAATACCAATTCCAATAGAGTAAGCCCAGCTCTCGACCATCTAAAACAAGGGTGCGACATGACAGATTTGTCTCGCTCAGTACCCCTTTTGTCAATACCATCGGTTTCTCAGTGCTATCTCCAACTTCCAGCTTAACCGCACTGACACCCTCAATGCTGACTATGTGCTCCAAGATCGCGGAGAAATTGTCAGATGTAATTCTTGATGCAGTTAACTCACTGGAGGACTGGTAGAGAACGTGGAGCGATTGATTAGCATGCTGCAATTTATGTGTTTTATCATTAACAGCCTTTTCTAAGCCATGATAGCGCCGACCTAACTCTTTAGCTGTATTGTTAAAAGTGCGAGTTAAAATGCCCATCTCATTGTCGCTCACGACATTGAGTTCAACATCGAATGAATGAGACTGTATTTGTTTGCTCGCGATCACTAACGCCTTAAGGGGGTGGACAATTTCTCTGCGCACAAACAGAACGACGAAGACACTGATGACTAGAATTCCACCTAGCCCAACAGCGCCAACCCAAGCTAATTCCACCAATTTACGTTCCGAAAACCCTTGTAACTTGAATACAAATGCATCGATCTGCGCGACAAAAGTCGGCACCAGCATCAGATACTCAGAACGCTTTTCACCTTCCAGCACATATTTCAATTCATGCCAGCGCATAATCAAATGATAGTAATCCAAAGTAATATCATCCGGCACATTCCAATTTTGCAGCGCTTTCATTGAAGGTGAATAAATTGAACGCTCAAATAAGTAAATATGTGAAGAAAAGTCGTGTGACTGTGATTGAATATCATGAGCAAGCCGATAGCTCTGCATCCGCATAGACCCTGCCACATTAAGCGCTTCCGCATCATTTAAACTCGACGCAAGTAATACGAAGGCATAACCAATCGTTACAACTGATAGCAACACAATCAATGATAATGCCTTTGCTATGGTCCCAGTTACTGACCTTTTAATACTTTTTAACAACATTACCTCAAAAACAATGTGGCGACATTTAGCCTTTCTAGACTATAAATAAAGTAACACTTTACACAATATGTGATCAAAGCCATTTGAAATAATTGATCTAAAACAATATCCATTGCTAATTACCCCCTTTGGGGTATTTATACAAATATTTCAAATCTTACAATTTATGTATTGATAAATGAAAGGTTGTTAATGGTCTAATTTTCCATTCACCCTCAATCTGGATTCCTGTTAAATGGTTGATCTTTCAAGAAGACGACTTTTTACCCGCAACACGGCAAGTGAAGATACTTTACGCCTGCCTTGGTTGAATGCGCCTAAATTTTTCGCTGACCTATGTACACAATGTGGCGAATGTCTCAAAGCCTGCGAGACACAAATTATTGTCAAAGGCGATGGCGGGTTTCCTCAAATTGATTTCACCATTGGTGAATGTACTTTTTGCTACCAGTGTGCCGAAGCTTGTCCTGAACCTCTATTTGCTTCCAAACAGGATCCTGCTTGGCAAGCAAAAGCCAGTATCAATGAACAATGCTTAGCAAAGCGAAATGTTGAATGCCGCTCTTGTGGTGAAATGTGCGAAAACATGGCGATTGAATTTCAATTGGAAGTTGGTCGCGTAGCACAACCTAGACTAAATACACAGCAATGCAATGGATGTGGTGCTTGTGTGTCGGTATGCCCTACTTCGTCTATCAATGTGAGCAATTCCATCGCCTAAGGCGAACCTAAAAAATGAGAGCAGATAATGCCACAAAATGAAGTTCATATATCAAGTCTGATCATCCATGTCGTACCAGAGTATATGGAAACAGTGAAAGCTCAAATCAGCCAACTCGACAACGCTGAAATCTATGGCGAGAGTCCAGAAGGCAAGCTAGTCGTTGTTCTTGAAACCCAAACACATGGGTTTATTACAGATGTTATCGAAAAAATCACAAATTTTGCACATGTTGTCAGCACAGTAATGGTTTACCACCAAATCGAGACTGGACTTGACGACGGCGAACAAAACACTGGAACACAACATTCCCAAGTAGAGGGTGAAGCATGAAAATGACAAGACGCGCGTTTGTTAAGGCGAACGCGGCTGCATCTGCGGCAGCAGTAGCGGGGATTACACTGCCTGCAACTGCAACCAATCTGATTGCCAGCTCAGACCAAACAAAGATCACATGGGACAAGGCTCCTTGTCGTTTCTGCGGTACTGGTTGTTCAGTGCTCGTAGGCACTCAAAATGGTAAAGTTGTTGCAACACAAGGTGACCCCGAATCACCGGTGAATAAAGGTCTCAACTGTATTAAGGGCTACTTCCTATCTAAAATCATGTACGGCAATGACCGACTCACTCAGCCTCTGCTTCGTATGAAAGACGGCAAATATGACAAAGACGGTGAGTTCGCCCCAGTATCATGGGATGCAGCGTTTGATATCATGGCAGAAAAATGGAAAGCCTCACTGGCAAAGAAAGGACCGACAAGCATCGGGATGTTTGGTTCTGGTCAATGGACTGTAATGGAAGGTTATGCAGCATCAAAATTAATGAAGGCTGGCTTCCGCTCTAACAACATCGACCCAAATGCTCGTCACTGTATGGCATCAGCCGTAGTTGGGTTTATGCGAGCATTTGGTATTGATGAGCCTATGGGTTGTTATGATGACTTTGAGCACGCAGATGCCTTTGTACTCTGGGGTTCTAACATGGCTGAGATGCACCCTGTGCTATGGACCCGCATTGCTGATCGCCGCTTAAGCCACCCTCATGTGAAAGTAAATGTACTGTCGACCTATTACCATCGATCATTTGAACTTGCCGATGACGGTTACATTTTTAACCCTCAATCTGATCTTGCAATCGCGAACTTCATCGCCAACTACATCATTGAAAATGATGCGGTAAATTGGGATTTCGTCAATAAACACACCAACTTTACTCAGACTGATGTTGATATCGGCTATGGTTTACGTGATGACGACCCACTGCAAGTAAAAGCGAAAAACCCAAATTCTGGCAAGCAAACGCCAATTACATTTGAAGAGTACAAAAAGTCTGTCGCACCTTACACTGTTGAGAAAGCATCAGAAATTTCGGGTGTTGATGAAGACAAGCTGATCAAACTCGCGAAACAATATGCCGATCCAAACACCAAAGTAATGTCACTTTGGACCATGGGTATGAACCAACATACTCGTGGTGTATGGATGAACGGTTTGGTTTACAACCTTCACCTACTTACTGGTAAAATTGCCACTCCTGGCAATAGCCCGTTCTCATTAACGGGTCAGCCTTCTGCTTGTGGTACCGCTCGTGAAGTGGGTACCTTTGCTCACCGCTTACCTGCCGATATGGTTGTAAAGAATCCAAAACACCGCAAAATTGCAGAAAAAATCTGGAAGCTACCTGAAGGTACCATTCCACCAAAACCTGGGTTCCACGCCGTTTTACAAGACCGCATGCTAAATGATGGCGTACTGAACTGTTACTGGGTTCAATGTACAAACAACCTACAAGCTGGTCCAAACATTAATGGCGAGCGCTTACCAGGTTACCGTAACCCAGATAACTTCATTGTTGTGTCTGACCCATATCCGACAGCTACAGCACAAGCCGCTGACCTTGTTCTTCCTACCGCTATGTGGATCGAAAAAGAAGGCGCATACGGCAACGCAGAGCGACGTACACAAGCTTGGTATCAACAAGTTGAGACGGTCGGTGATGCTAAGTCTGACCTTTGGCAGCTTGTTGAGTTCTCTAAACGATTTAAGATTGAAGAAGTGTGGCCAGAAGAACTTCTTGCTAAATCACCAGAATTCCGCGGCAAAACCATGTACGACGTGTTGTACAAAAATGGGCAAGTTGACAAGTTCCCTATCGAAGAAGCTCGTGAGCTTAACGATGATGCACATCACTTTGGTTTCTACTTACAAAAAGGCTTGTTTGAAGAGTACGCTGAATTTGGTCGTGGACACGGACATGACTTAGCTCCGTACGATGTTTATCACCAAGTTCGAGGCTTACGTTGGCCTGTCGTTGATGGTAAAGAGACCCTATGGCGCTTCAAAGAAGGCTCAGATCCTTATGCTAAAGCGGGAACTGGTTGGGATTTCTACGGTAACAAAGATGGTAAAGCAAAAATCATCTCTGCACCTTATGAAGCGCCACCAGAGGTACCAAACAGCGAGTTCGATATGTGGCTTTGTACTGGTCGCGTACTTGAGCACTGGCATACCGGCAGTATGACACGCCGCGTGCCTGAGCTTTATAAAGCGGTACCAGATGCGGTTTGTTACATGCACCCAGATGATGCTAAAGCTCGAAACGTGCGCCGTGGCGAAGAAGTTCTCATGTCGAACAAACGTGGTGAAGTCCGCCTCCGAGTAGAAACTCGTGGACGCAACCGCCCACCACAAGGACTTGTATTCGTGCCGTTTTTTGACGCGCGCATTCTGATTAACAAGTTGATCCTAGATGCAACTGACCCACTTTCTAAGCAAACCGACTTTAAAAAGTGTCCAGTAAAGATCACCAAGATCGCTTA
Organism: Vibrio kasasachensis; assembly: GCF_050337565.1. Lineage (NCBI taxonomy): Bacteria > Pseudomonadati > Pseudomonadota > Gammaproteobacteria > Vibrionales > Vibrionaceae > Vibrio > Vibrio kasasachensis. The sequence goes on from NZ_JAKJTB010000019.1 coordinate 143,228, forward strand.
ACTCATACATAGGTCGTGCACCGCGCGACCTGATCAGAATTTAGCCTTGTTGGCGGAGAAGTTAAAATGAAAAAATTAATAATTGCGCTATTTGCACTGGGTACCGTGCTCAGTGGCAGTGCACTAGCAGAACTTAACAACCCAGGTGGCCACGGCGGTCTAGAATCGTTGCGTGGGTCCGAGCAGTTGGAAGAAACACGCCCAGCAGATGACTTTAAAAAATACCCTAAAGAGCAGCCTCTAGAAAGTAGCTATGTATATCAGCCACCGCTTATCCCACATAGCATTCGCAACTATGAAGTATCCCTAAACGCGAATAAGTGTTTGTCATGCCATAGCTGGAAAAAAGCAAAAGAAGAAGGCGCAACAAAAATTAGTGTTACTCACTATGTTAACCGCGAAGATGCGGTTCTTGCGGACATGTCTCCACGACGTTACTTCTGCCTGCAATGTCACGTACCTCAAGCTGATGCGACACCGCTAGTTGGAAATGATTTCGAACGTGTTCAAGCGCTGAAATAGCCCGGACACACGATTAACGAGGTTAATATATGAAATTATTGAAAACGTTTTGGAAGCGACTCACTCGTCCAAGTAAAGCAGCCGTAGGGGTTGTCTTATTTATGGGCTTTGCGGGTGGTCTTCTATTCTGGGGCGCATTTAACACCGGGATGGAGGCAACCAACACCGAAGAATTTTGTTCGGGTTGTCACGCACCGATTGCTGCCGAAATAAAAGAGACTATTCACTACTCAAACCGTTCTGGTGTACGTGCTATCTGCTCTGATTGCCACGTACCACATGAATGGACAGACAAGATCATACGTAAGGTACAGGCATCGAAAGAGCTATTTGCGCACTACGTAACCGGAACGATCGATACACCTGAAAAATTCCAACAGCGCCGAGGTCATCTTGCAGAGCGCGAATGGGCAAGAATGAAAGGCAACGATTCTTTAGAGTGTCGAAACTGCCATGAGTTTGATTATATGGACTTCTCTGTACAAGGGTCGCGTGGTGCTAAACAGCACTCAACCGCATTGGCAAACGGTGAGAAAACCTGTGTCGACTGCCACAAGGGCATCGCCCACAAACTTCCTGATATGGAAGGCGTAGAAGGCTGGCAATAAGGAACAAGGTATGAGTACATTTGAATCGGTAATTTGGCATGTACTTGGTTATGGCGCGATGCCAGTGATCATTTTATCAGGCTTTGCTGTTGTCGCAGCAATTTGCATCTGGGTTTTATCGATAGGTAAAGACAAAGAACTTGAGTAGCTAGGCTACAGAAACAAAAAGCCAGCCTCAATTTGAACTGACCCCCAATAGTTAGACACCAATTATTGGGGGTCTTTTTATGTCCAAATATAGCCGAGAGCTAAAATGTATCATTGCTAAGCAATACTTAGATGGCACGTCATCTCTCTACTTAGCAAAACAATATTCAATTTCTTCAAGACAGATACGGTATTGGGCTCAAGTCTTTGCCATCCATGGTACTGATTCATTTTTACCAACTAAGCATGCTGCTACTGCTCAAACA
>NZ_JAKJTB010000020.1:0-133954 GCF_050337565.1 Vibrio kasasachensis
ACAGTACCAGAAAAAGGTAGCGGAGAGTGGGTTAACGCAAAGCATGTCGAGAAAAGGTAACTGCTTGGATAATGCTGTTGCTGAAAACTTTTTTGCTTTACTCAAAACAGAGATGTATCACAACCAAAGCTTTGAAGATGCAGATGATTTGATAGAGCAAATTAAAGAATACATCGAGTACTACAATACCAAACGTATAAAAGTGAAACTAAAAGGCCTGACTCCGATAGAATATCGAACTCAGGCCTTGAAAGCCGCTTAACAGAAATGTCCAACTTTACGGGGTCACTTCATTATGCAGGCTTTTTTACATTCCTACCTTTCTACTATTCACCACTTTTTCTCGCCATTGATTCATCACTTCCAGCACGCTTCAGGTCTACCTTGACCAGAATGGTCAAGAGTAATTATGTCGTTAATACTGTTAAGGCAGATATCATTTTCTTGTTTACCGAGTGGATCAGCGCTAATGCTATAGCCATTGCTGCTAATTGATATTGTGATGAGATACTCGTTGTGATTACTCTGACAAAGCTGGCAGTTTCCGCCAGACATAATGGCATCGCGTGGGCTACTGTATCCGCCCTTATATTCATTCTCTAGGTAGAGCTGAATACGGCTGAGATCGCTCAATGCGAGGGTTCGGCTGCTGGTAATAACTTGCGCTTGGTAAGTCGGGTAGGCGAATGATGCGAGTATTGCCACGATAGTCACGACTACCAGTAGTTCGATCAATGTCATTGCCTTTAATCGACTTTTTCGTGCCTTACAGCCAATAATCGGAGCCATTTCGAGGAGTTCCTGTTTATCTGTTAGCTCAGTTTTGATTGCTGCTAGCATCAAAGCAAGATTGAAACTACCTGCCAATCTATTTGCAAAGGATTTTGGGAAATGAGTCGAGGCTTTAACTTACTGGAGCTCACCATCATTATTGCGATTCTCAGCATGTTGTTGGTTATGGCTGTCCCTAGTTTCGGTGCGATTTCCGACAAAGTAAAAATGAAGCGCCTCGCGAGTGAATTAAACAGTTTTTTAGTACAAGCTAAGACAGAAGCGGTAACGCGAAATCAAAGGCTATACGCACATTTTTCCTTTGAGGCTGATGGTAGTGCAAGCTCAGGCACTTGGCATATTCAACTGACGGATTCAGCACTATTGGACGGTAACTCGCTGTTGTATTTTAGCGGCACTCCGTTTGTCGAGATCGATGTGAGACATAACTATACTCCTGCCTACATTACCTTTGATCAAGTCCGTGGGCGACCTAACGGTGGTTCTATTGCGTTTTTCCCAGTAGCTCAAGGCTCCAGTAAGCTCAAAGTTGTAATGGCGAACCCGCCAGGTAGAGTCAAAATTTGTGGTGTTAACGGAGTGGCTTATGGCTACCCAACATGCCATTAGTTTAACCAAAGGTTTTACTTTAATTGAACTGATTGTCTCGGTAGGAATCGGTGCGATGACACTTGGGATCATCGGTTCTATCTTTATTTCTGCCCACAATGTCGCTCATGACAAAAGCCAGCAACTCTATTTATTGCAATCACTCACCAGTACATTTCAAACCATTGAAGAAGATATTCAGCGAGCCGGTTTTGATAACGCTCAGGGACAGAGTCTTCTGTTGTCAGGGGCGGCGAATGTGATTGAGTTAAATAGTAGCAGTGATTTTGGTATGGCTTATTACAGAGATGTGGCAGACAACAAGAACTACCGTAGCCTGCGATATTACTTGAACTCAGGGAAAATCATTTTATGTGAGCAAGGTGTGGTGCTGAAAAACGACATTAAGGCGCTGCCAGAGATCGTGAGTTGCCGTTCATTGCTAGATGAGAACGTGGTTAATGTTGTCTCATTTTCATTGTCATCCACGACATTGAGCAACGCTAACGCGACTTCTGCTATTTGGCATCTTTCTATATCGGCACATACGATCGATCACGTGTATTCGCGTGCGCTATCTGTGGATATTAAACAAAGGAATTGGCAATGAAATCGCAGCGAGGAGCAGTAACGATCATTGTCACATCCATTTTACTCTCCGCGCTGTTATTGCTGGTTCTTGGCAGCTATCGAGTGACATTTCACCAAATCAAAGTCGCGCAAAATGAAGTTAAATCACGCAGCAATCACTGGCAAGCAGAAGGCGCCATCGAGTGTTTGTATACTTACATTAAAACGACGGTGGAAGATCCGGGTAATTTGACTCAAGGAAGCGCTCACGCTGCTTATTCTAGTATGCAAAATCATTGTTTAACGGATAGAGATCGACAGTCTTTATTTACCGAGCTTGATGCGTTAAACAACTATCGACTGGTTTATCATTTAGATGGAATCGAACGAGTAAGTAAGACGATCGTTCAAGTAAGAAAGTCTGGGGCAATACATTCTCGTGGAACATTGATATTGAACGGTTCATTTGAGATATGGCCAGATGTGACTGGTAAACAAATTGATGGAATAGATGAGTGTGTTTCGATTCGTTATGCTAAAGAGATCGAGTATATCTATTCAGGTAGTGGATTAAGGACGGTTAACCCACAGACAGATGGGCCTTATATCGGCTATTCCGGCTCTTGCCATGAATCAAGCAAAACATTTTTAGCTCACAGTCAAAATACAGCATCCGATCCGAGTAAGACCGATTTCAAAAATGACATTGTTAAAGATGAGACTTTGGACCCTTTTCAAGCCTTCTTCGGTCAACCCCGATCCAAAATCAATGACGTGCGCTCTAGTTTTAAGGTGATTTCTGGTTCAAAGACTAACTGTGATGAGCTCGTTGGTAATGCATTCTCATCAACGAACAAAGTCTGGGTTCAAGGTGACTGCGATCTAGCGAGTGGGCATGCATTGACTTTACTGCCTAAAACGCCCAGAAAATTGGTGATAGAAAATGGTGTGTTTGCTATTTACTCGCCAGTGGTTTTTTATGGCTCTATGTATCATATGTATGAACCGTCTCCGCCAGTTGATCTAACTAGTCGCTGGCTTGATACCACGAGTGGTATCTATTTGCCTGCCAGCTACAAATCGTCTGTCGCTCACTTTCAAGCGGGCTCTTTTGTCAGTTCTGGCGGGTTATTCCTCGACTTACCTAATAGCTCTGCATATTTTTTGAACTCAATGGTATTTAAATATGATCGGGCTGCGTCTGAAGGCTTAGCCTCCTCATTGTATATGTGGCAAAGGGGATCATGGAATGACTTATAAGCACAGGGGGTTCACTTTGTTTGAGGTCACGCTGTCTTGTATTTTGATTAGTGTCGCAGCACTTGGGCTGCTTAAACTGCAAGTCAGCCTTGAACAAAAAGCAGTATTTACGCTTCATCAAGTAGAAGCGTTACATTTTGCAGAGAGGCAATTGGAATTATTTCGAACTCGCGCCAGTAATATCAGTGGTAGTACTGGGTTGATAGCGTTTTCTCAACTTGGATTACCAGCATATTGTGGGCAGGGTATTAGTCAACTGAGTGGTTCAATTTATACCTTAAATTGTAAAGTGGAAAATGTTGCAGGCGTTTTGGATGGAGAGCTAAAAAAAGTCACAGTAATGGTGAGTTGGAATAAACGTATCGCAGATAGCATTGAGTTGAGTCCATCCCATGCTCTATCGCTAACAACTTACTTGTCGAAGTACAGCGAATTCGATCTATAAAAATGTTCTAGCACGGAAAAAACGGTAAACGTTTCAAATTGGTTTCAATATTGTATTCTGCTAATGCGCGATTATGTGTACATATTGTTGTGGTGTGTGGTGGAAATTGCCAAATATGTCTCTAAATATGTATTTTCTTGCAGGGTTATGTGCTTTTGTGTGATGGATTTAATAAAATGCTGAATTAACTACCGACCGCGATAACTATTTTTAAAGGTCACGAGCAACAACATCACATATGGACTTACCATGAGTAACCAAGCTGCAAATAAAGCACCATTGCCGAAGTCGAAAGGCATGGATCGCTTTCTAAACGCGATTGAACGTATCGGCAATAAAATTCCAGATCCTGCGATTCTGTTTTTCTGGGCTTTAATGATTACATGGGTAACATCAGCACTTTTGTCGAATATTTCATTCGATCTAATCAACCCTCGCACTGGCGATGCTCTAACCGTTTCAAACCTTTTAACTGGTGATGCTTTAGCAAGCTTCCTAGCGAATATGGTGAGTACTTTCACAAGTTTTGCGCCACTAGGTATCGTTTTGGTAGCAATGCTCGGTGTTGGTGTCGCTGATTCTTCAGGCTTCATTACCACCGGCCTTAAGAAGATGCTTAACTTCACACCAGCTAAATTGCTAACGCCAATGTTGATCCTTGTTGCGATTGTATCGCACACGGCAGCAGATGCGGGCTACGTACTGGTTATTCCTCTAGGCGGGATCATCTTCCATGCAGCAGGGCGTCACCCACTGGCGGGTATTGCAGCTGCGTTTGCGGGTGTATCTGGTGGTTTCTCGGCAAACTTCGTTCCATCAGGTATTGATCCGTTGCTTGCTGGCTTTACACAAACAGCAGCTCAAATTTTAGATCCTGAATACATTGTTAACCCACTGGCGAACATTTTCTTTACTGGTCTATCATCAGTGATCATCGTTGCTATTGGTTGGTATGTTACAGAGAAGATTATTGAGCCTCGTCTAGCTAATACGCCAATTGATGAAGACGCTGAAAAAGCACCAGATCTAGGTTCTTTTTCAGAGCTAGAATCGAAAGCATTTCGTTATGCGGGTTGGTCAATGATGGCTGGTATTGCACTTCTTGTTGCAGCGCTAATCCCTGAAACATCAGCATTGCGTTCACCGGAAGGTGAGCTTACCGCATTCTCTGCTCCTATAATGCGCTCGATCGTGCCATTGATTTTCATTTTGTTCATCATACCTGGTTATGTATACGGTAGAGTTTCTGGTTCATTTAAAACCAGCAACGATGTGATTAAAGCAATGGCGGGCACAATGTCGACCATGGGTGCGTACATTGTTATGTCGTTCTTCTGTGCTCAGTTCCTATCGGCATTTGCACAATCAAATATTGGTACCATGCTTGCGTTGTACGGCGCGGAAGGTCTGAAGGCGATGAATCTGCCAGGCGAAGTGACAATCGTTGGTATGATTCTGCTTACAGCTTCGGTAAACCTGCTCATCGGTTCTGCATCAGCGAAGTGGGCTCTGATTGGTCCTATTCTAGTTCCAATGTTAATGGCGGTGGGTATTTCTCCTGAGCTGTCTCAAGCGGCCTACCGTGTTGGCGATTCTGTATCGAACATCATTTCACCGTTAATGGTCTTCTTCCCACTTGTGGTTGTTTACTGTCAGCGCTACGTGAAATCAGCGGGTATCGGTACGCTTGCATCTCTAATGATGCCATTCTCTATCGCAATGCTGATTGGTTGGTCAATCTTCCTAGTTGCTTACTGGATGATAGGTATTCCTTTAGGTATTCAAGCTCCATACACTTACACTATGTAAGTGACATAAATGGTTACAAGCCTACCCAATTGGGTAGGCTTTTTTTTATTTGTATCTTGTTTTACACTGCAACCGACGGCTACTGTGCCGTCACTCTCAAAATGGAAAATAAACATCTATGAAAATTCTGCTTTTAGTAGGGTTAATTGTTTTAAACGGTCTTTTTGCTATGTCTGAGATCGCATTGGTTGCAGCAAAAACGAGCCGGCTTAAGCGCATGGCTGAGAAACATAAAGCTGCCAAAGTCGCTCTTGATTTGAAAGAAAATCCCACTCGTTTTCTCTCTACGATTCAAATTGGTATCACGGTTATTGGCCTGTTGAGCGGTATTGTCGGTGAAGCAACCCTGTCAGTGCCGTTAGCGCTGCAAATGGAGTTATGGGGTATAGAGCCCGCGCAGGCAAATGTGTTTTCGACCATCATAGTGGTTGTCGGCATTACATATTTTGCCATTGTTATCGGTGAGCTTGTGCCAAAGCGTTTTGCGCAGTCTCAAGCAGAAACGATCGCGGTATTGGTTGCATTGCCTATTTACTGGATCTCGAAAATTACGACACCCTTTGTCTTTGCGCTTTCTTGGTCAACCGAAGTGCTGCTGAAATTACTAGGGAAAAGCAACCAAGAAGACAGCGTAACAGAAGACGACATTCACGCGATTGTGCGCGAAGGATCGGAATCAGGGGCGATAGAGCAAGGCGAGCAGGAGATGATCCGCAATATCCTTCAGCTTGATGATCGCTCGGTCGGTTCATTGATGACACCTCGGCGTGTTATTGATTTTATCGATATCGACCAGCCGATAGAGCTTTTACTTAAACGGTTGCGTTCAACCAAGCACAGTGTCTTTCCTGTTTGCCAAGGTAACTTGGATAAAATGGTCGGTACTGTTTCCGCTAAGGCACTACTGAATCAAGCTCATAAATTGAGTGTGCAGGTGATAGTGGGCTTGTGTAAGTCACCCGTTTACATTCCTGAGTCAATGAAAGGGCTGCGTTTGCTTACCTACTTTAAAGAGTCGGGTTGTGAAATGGCGTTCATCGTTGATGAGTATGGTGATATTCAAGGTGTGGTTACCCACTATGACGTATTGGAGGCGATTGCTGGTGAGTTATCGAATAACCCAAATGATTTATGGGCAGAGCCAATAGATGGTGGATGGGTTTTCGATGCTTCAATTCCGCTTAATGAGGTAAAAAACCGGTTAGGATTCTCTGAAATCCAGGGGGAGGATGAAGGTTTTCAAACCCTGAATGGATTATTGACTTGGCTAGTGGGACGTTTACCAGAGCAAGGTGAAGTGATCTCTTGCCAGCAATGGCAATTCGAGATTTTGTTGGTAGAGCATAATCGTATTGTGAGCGTTAAAGCCATGCCGATTGAGCAAAAGCTGAATGACTAATACACGTTAAGTTGTGTTAGAAGGCTATGATTAGGTATGCTGCACGGCATACCTATTTTTTTATTTATTCCTATAGATGGAGCTCAGTTTGTCACAGCAATTTTCCGCACTCGATGAGCATTTCATGCGTTGTGCTATGGCATTGGCCACCCAAGCAGAAGAAGAGGGAGAGATCCCGGTAGGAGCTGTGCTAGTTAAAGATGGTGAAATCGTCGCAGAGGGCTGGAACCAGTCGATTGGTAACCATGATGCGACTGCGCATGCTGAGATGCAAGCATTGCGTAAAGCAGGGCAAGCTCTCTCCAATTATCGATTACTTGATACCACACTATACGTAACATTAGAGCCTTGCCCAATGTGTGCAGGTGCACTGCTGCATAGCCGTGTTAAACGAATTGTCTTTGGTGCACGCGATATCAAAGCGGGTGCTGCTGGTACGGTATTAAATTTGTTTGAACATCAAGCTGCATATCACTATGCAACGGTAGAGCGTGGGTTATTTGAAGCTGAATGCCGAGCGCAACTGCAAACGTTTTTCAAACGTCGTCGTAAAGAAATTAAAACGTTGAAGAAAGCGAAGAGAGCTCTAAAACGGGAACAATAAAAGGGAATGAAGTTAGCAAACATTTATATATTTGCTAACTTCTCAAGCCGACTAAATTCCATGGGATTAGAGGCTAGACAACTGCACAAATGCACGATGACGAGCAATCACCTTTTTCTTGTTGTTTGCTAATTTGCGTTTACGGCGGTTAGCGGCAACAGTCTTTTTAAGGCGTTTTGATTGCATACTGCGTTTTCGCATAAAACAACCTCCAAATAATACAAATTGTATTATCGGTTTAACCGATATTATCCCCACCTAAATCAGGCGAGAACACACTTCTACGTAGTTATACCCAAGTAACAGTGACAAGGCTCTGAATCCTGAAGTCACTTGGGTATAGGTGTGTATCAATAATTGATGACAGTTTATCCAAACTCTTGAAGGGCAGTGAGTATGCATAGTTTGTGGCGTGAAATTCAAGGGAAATCTTAATAAATCGAGACTTCCCTTGCTTTAGACCAGCTAACCACTGTTTTAGTTGGTTTTGTCACTACTACTTGAAGAAGTGGCAGGAGCTGACGCTGATACAGGATACGCTTGAGAAATCGTACCTTGGGCAGCTGAAAGTATTTTAGGGTCAACCTGAATTACAGTTAGATCGTTAATATCGACATCGCCTTCGTCAGGTGTTTGTTGTTCAATATGACCAATAACACTCTGATAGTAGCGACGAATGTTTTCAACGTAGTTTCTCGCTTCATCACCACGAGCGTAACCGTAACGGGTTTTGCTGTAATACTTGGCTTGACGCAGTAGCGGTAAGCGCTCTTTTACATCAGACCATTGGTCAGGATTACCACCTTGTTTTTTGGTCAGTCTTCGGGCATCCATTACGTGACCGAAGCCAACGTTATATGAAGCGAGGGCAAACCAAATTTTCTCATGTTGCTCAATAGAATCAGGGATTCGCGCCACCATACGACGTAGGTATTCAACGCCACCCTTTACAGACTGCTCTGGGTCTAGTCGGTTGGTAACACCAACGCTTTTCGCGGTAGGTAGAGTCAGCATCATCATACCGCGTACCCCTGTTGGTGATCTTGCTACCGGATTCCAGTGCGATTCTTGGTACGCCAGCGCAGCAATTAAGCGCCAATCAAACTCTTTTGAGTATTCTTTAAATAGCGGTGCCCATTTAGGAAGTTTTTTGTCTAGCGCGCGGATGAATGCACGGGTATCGACATAATCAAAGGTGCCGATATGACCGATGTATTTTTCTTCAAGTTGCGCTAAGTCACCTGATTGTTTTATATGACCAAAATACTCGATGACCATGGCGTAGAGGCTTTCATCATCAGAGCGACGTAAAAACCATGAGGTTGGTTGATCTTCCGTCAATTCGAATGCCGTTGCTACATCAGGGTAGATTCGCTGGGAAAGTGATACTTCGACGGAATCTGCTACCGTAAAACGTACTTTACCTTCGGACACTTGTTTAAGCAGGTCACTCACATCAGCTGAACGATCAATAGCGAACTGAAAACTAGGGTGCTCACTTTTAATTTTGCTCAAGGTTTGATCAAAGTGGGAATCAACCACAATGGTCACAACCGGCTTGCCATCGTTCTGCTCAATTAATGTATCTTGTTTTTTAAGCAGTTGGCTTAAATTACGTGGTCGCCAATGTCCTTTTTTGTAGATCAACTGTTGGCTGACATAGTAGTAAGCGGGTCCGGCTCTAAAACGTTTTAATCTCTCTGGCGATTGGGTTAGACCAGCGGCGATAATATCAATCTCACCATTTTCTAGCGCAGGATAAAGATTGGAAATTTGATAAGCGGGTTTCATTTCGAGGCGAACACCAAGTTCTTGCGCGAACTGACGTGCAATTTCGTAGTCTAGACCAGCAGGACCATCAGGACCTATGTAGTATGAAAGCTGATTATTTAATGTGCCTACACGTAAAACGCCGCGTTCACGAATTTGATCTAAATCGCTTTTTGGTGCCGATTCGATCTGGCAACCGACCAGCATGACAGCGCTGATTGCGAATAAGAGATAAGCTCGTACTTTATTAATCATCATTCATAGTGTCTCGTACTTCATGTACGGCATTTATATCAGAGTAGACGGGTAAGGCAAAGTAAAGCTGAAGCTATCGCGAGCATGGCTTTATTTTTCTGTCATATGTGACAAATTTACGTTTAGTATCTGTGGCTTGTGTAGTCGCTTTAAGCTAAGCAATGTCAGGTGGGATAAGCGTTGAATCATAATAGCTAAATATGCTGTATTTCAAATTTGACAAAAAAATAAAGCAAACGTTTGCTTTTAGTGTTACATCACAAAAATAAATCCTTTATAATGCGCCCGAAACCAGAGATGAAATCGGTATAAGTTGTCGGTAGGTTGCCAGTAACTATCTGAATTTATTCCAATATCACCTTAATCAATTGCAGAGAGACCTAAGCACATGAGAATTTTGCGTGGCTCCCCAGCTCTTTCCGAGTTTCGTGTTAACAAGCTACTAGAACTTTGCCGTGAACAGCAGTTGCCTGTGAACGGTATTTACGCCGAGTTTATGCACTTTGCTAATTTGTCGTCGGATCTAGATGCTTCAGACTTAGACAAGCTTGAAAAGCTACTTACCTATGGTCCAACGATTGAAGAGCATGAACCACAAGGTTTGTTGCTTATCGTGACACCACGTCCAGGGACTATCTCTCCGTGGTCTTCAAAGTCGACGGACATTGCCCGTAACTGTGGCTTAGACAAAGTAAAACGTCTTGAACGCGGCACGGCTTATTATGTGGAATCTTCCGTCCCCCTTTCTGATGAGCAAATTCAAACAATCAAAGCGCTCATTCATGACCGCATGATGGAAACGGTATTCACCGAATTTGAAGCGGCTGATGCGCTGTTTAATGTATCAGAACCGGCTCCAGTGGCAGAGGTTGATATCTTAGCTGGTGGTCGTCTCGCACTTGAAAAAGCAAACGTTTCCCTTGGTCTTGCACTGGCAGAAGACGAAATTGATTACTTGGTTGAGAGCTTTATCAAATTGGGTCGCAACCCAAAAGATATTGAATTGATGATGTTTGCGCAGGCAAACTCAGAACACTGCCGACACAAAATCTTTAATGCAGACTGGACTATCGACGGTATCGATCAAGATAAGTCTCTATTTAAGATGATTAAGAACACATTCGAAATCACACCGGAATACGTGTTATCTGCTTATAAAGATAATGCCGCGGTAATGACGGGTTCAAAAGTGGGTCGATTCTTCCCAGATCCTGAAACGCGTCAGTACAACTATCATCATGAAGACGCACATATCTTGATGAAGGTAGAAACTCATAACCACCCAACCGCTATTTCGCCATGGCCAGGAGCATCAACCGGTTCTGGTGGTGAAATCCGTGATGAGGGCGCAACTGGTATTGGTGGCAAACCGAAAGCGGGTCTGGTGGGCTTTACCACTTCAAATTTACGTATTCCGGGTTTTGAACAACCATGGGAAACGGATTTTGGTAAACCGGGTCGTATTGTTAATGCGTTGGATATCATGCTAGATGGCCCACTTGGTGGCGCGGCATTTAACAACGAATTTGGTCGTCCTAACTTGCTTGGGTACTTCCGTACATATGAAGAGAAGGTTACTTCTCATGCAGGCGAAGAAGTACGTGGTTACCACAAACCAATCATGATTGCTGGTGGATTGGGTAATATCCGTGACCAACACGTGCAGAAGAAAGAGATCCCAGTAGGCGCGAAGCTTATCGTGCTTGGCGGTCCTGCGATGAACATCGGTCTTGGCGGCGGCGCGGCTTCTTCAATGGCGTCAGGGCAATCGGCAGAAGATTTAGATTTTGCTTCGGTACAACGTGAGAATCCAGAGATGGAGCGTCGTTGTCAGGAAGTGATTGATCGCTGTTGGCAACTTGGCGAGCAGAATCCAATTGCATTTATCCACGATGTGGGTGCGGGCGGTATTTCAAATGCGCTTCCAGAATTAGTCGATGATGGCGAACGTGGTGGTAAGTTCCAATTACGTGATGTACCAAATGATGAGCCAGGCATGAGCCCGCTAGAGATTTGGTGTAATGAATCGCAAGAGCGATATGTACTGGCTGTAGCTGTGGAAAACATGGCTGAGTTTGACGCGATCTGTAAACGTGAACGTGCGCCCTATGCAGTAGTTGGCGAAGCGACAGAAGAACGTCATTTGACGTTGGAAGATACGCATTTCGACAATACGCCAATTGATATGCCAATGGAGATTCTTCTTGGCAAGGCTCCGAAGATGCATCGTGATGCGACGACATTGAAAGTTGAGAGCCCAGCTATCAACCGTGATGGTATCGAAATTAATGATGCAGTTGAGCGTGTACTTCGTTTGCCAACCGTGGCTGAGAAAACTTTCCTTATTACCATCGGTGACCGTTCAGTAACTGGTTTGGTTGCGCGTGACCAAATGGTCGGTCCTTGGCAGGTTCCTGTAGCAAACTGTGCGGTAACAGCGGCAAGTTATGATACCTACCATGGTGAAGCTATGTCGATGGGTGAGCGTACGCCGGTAGCACTACTTGATTTTGGTGCTTCAGCACGTTTAGCGGTAGGCGAATCACTAACGAACATCGCGGCAACGGATATTGGTGATATCAAACACATCAAATTATCGGCGAACTGGATGTCACCAGCGGGTCACCCAGGTGAAGATGCTGGTCTCTATGAAGCAGTAAAAGCGGTAGGTGAAGAACTTTGTCCAGCGCTTGGCTTGACTATCCCTGTGGGCAAAGACTCTATGTCGATGAAGACGCAGTGGCAAGACAATGGCGAGAATAAAGAAGTGACCTCTCCGTTATCACTGGTCATCACTGCTTTTGGTCGTGTGGAAGACATTCGTAAAACAGTCACACCACAGCTTAGAACCGCGGCTACTTTAGAAGGGTTAGGTGAGTCTTCACTTGTGCTCATCGATCTCGGTAATGGTAAGAACCGCTTAGGTGCTACAGCACTGGCGCAAGTTTACAAGCAGCTTGGTGATAAACCAGCAGATGTAGATAATGCAGAGCAGCTAAAAGGCTTCTTTGATGCGATGCAAAACTTAGTGCGCAATGACAAGCTAGTGGCGTATCACGACAAAGGCGATGGCGGTCTGCTTGTGACTCTAGTTGAGATGGCATTTGCTGGTCACTGTGGCGTGAAGGCGGACATCAATGCATTAGGTGATGACACTCTAGCTGCTCTATTTAATGAAGAACTCGGTGCTGTGGTTCAAGTTAGAAATGAAGATCTAGATTCAGTGCTATCGACCCTTTCTGCACACGGTCTAGAAACGTGTTCGCATGTTATTGGTAGCGTAGAAGATTCAGACCGCATTCTGATTACCTCTGGTGAGGCGGTAGCGGTTGAGCGTTCTCGCACAGAACTACGCATCATTTGGGCTGAGACAACTCATAAAATGCAAGCACTGCGTGATAACCCTGTATGTGCTGACCAAGAATTTGAAGCGAAGAAAGATAATTCAGATCCTGGCTTGAACGTGTCATTAAGCTTTGATGTGCATGAAGATATTGCTGCACCTTACATTGCTGCTGCTATGGTTAATACTGGCGCAAAACCTAAGATGGCAATCTTGCGTGAACAAGGGGTTAACTCTCACGTTGAGATGGCAGCTGCATTTGACCGTGCTGGCTTTGAAGCAACTGATATTCACATGAGCGATATTTTAACCGGGCAAGCAGTGCTGGAAGAATACAATGGCTTAGTTGCATGTGGTGGCTTCTCCTACGGTGACGTTCTTGGCGCTGGTGAAGGGTGGGCAAAATCCATTCTATTTAATGCCCAAGCGCGTGAGCAGTTTGAAGGTTTCTTTGAGCGAGAAGATACCTTCTCATTAGGGATATGTAACGGTTGTCAGATGCTTTCCAACTTGAAAGAGTTGATCCCAGGTGCTGAGTTGTGGCCACGTTTTGTTCGTAACGAATCAGAACGCTTTGAGGCACGATTTAGTCTGGTTGAAGTACAGAAATCGGATTCGATATTCTTTGATGGTATGGCGGGTTCTCGTATGCCAATCGCGGTTTCTCACGGCGAGGGTCGTGTGGAAGTGCGTAACGCAGAGCACCTAAGTGCGATTGAAGCATCGGGTTCAATTACTCTACGTTACGTTGATAACAATGGTAACCCAACGCAGCAGTATCCGAATAATCCGAACGGTTCTCCAAACGCGATTACGGGCTTAACCACGGCTGATGGCAGAGTGACGATTATGATGCCTCACCCTGAACGTGTATTCCGCACAGTGGCTAACTCATGGCATCCTGATAGTTGGGGTGAGAACAGTGCTTGGATGCGTGTTTTCCAAAATGCACGTAAGAATGTGGGTTAAGGTAATTTATTTGCCCATTAGTTAACTCGTACAGTTAACGCTAGTATTAGCCGCCGAAGCTTTTAAGCAACGGCGGTTTTTTGTTTTAGTTCCCTTCTATTTACAACGTTGGGTTCTTCAGATTACTGAAGCGTTGCAACAGGCAATTCAGGCTGCTCGAACTTGAATCCATAACTGTTGGCTCCCACGTGAACGGTGTAATTACTCGGACCTGAAATTGGTAGGTAGTACACCATATCAAGTATGTAGCTCTCGCCCGGTGCTAAACTGGTCCAGCTAGGTAAGTTGAAGGATACTCGGTGCATCACACCGTCTAATCCTCCGATATTATTTGCTTTGGTATGACCCGAAGCAATAACCTTCAAGCCACCACCTGACTGATCTTTCGCATTGTCAGGAGCAGACACAGGGATGTCGAATTGGAATTCAGTGCCACCCGGAAGTGCTGAAGTGGAATTGTTTGTGAAGGTGATTTTAGGATTGATCGGGTAGTTTTGATCGCCCACTTTGAACCCATCTATGTTAACGACAATGTCTAAGGTTTGACCCGGAAGTGGAGTATTCGCCACTTTGTTACCGTAAGGTGTCGCTGACAAGAACCTATCGTAGATGGCTTTAGTCATGGTATTACCCATGTGGTACTCACCATTGCCGCTTTGACAAGCTGCTTCTGTTGGATCTACAGTACCGCGATTTCCGTTGGCGTTGAGTTGGTAGCAACTATAGTCACCCGCCAGCTCCCAGAACATGATACCGCCAATTTCTTTGTCGACCACATAATTGGCTTTGACATTGATCGATGCTTTGTCTTCGATAGAGAGGAAAACACTCTTCTCTGCATTCCACAGCCACGGTGCCACTGCCACATTGTCATAGAATCGAGAGTAAGTCCCCACTAATGCATGAAGAGGGTTGTTTGCAGGATCTAAGCCGTAAGCGGTGCTGTATGAACCAACCATACCATTCGCGAGGTTGAGTGCGTGCCACATTGGGTTGGAGCCTGCTCCCATTTCATTCCCAGCGGTGTCTTTATCATGCCATAAGTTATCGATACCGAGAGCGCCGTTACCACAGTTGTTTTTCTCACCTTCACCGGTACCCGGTAAACAATCCGCTTGATTAGGTAGAGGGGCTCTACCCCAAAGACCATTTTCGCCACCAGTCACGCCTTGCCAGCCTCGAGTGTAGTAAGGCACACCAATGTTAATACGACCTGCCGGCATTGAACCACGGAAGTAGTGATAAGCCCAATCGGTATTTAAATATCCAATACCACCATAAGCGGCGGTGTTGTAAACGTTCCATGCCGCTAACTCGGAATCTTTACCTGTATCGAATAATGCCGCGTTATGGCCTACATGATCGTTCCATGCACCATGTAAGTCGTAGCTCATGATATTGACGTAGTCGAGGTACTTAGTGACGGACATCGTTTCCATGCCACGCAGTAAGTATGCGGAAGATGGCGCGGCAATAGTCAGCATGTAGTGATTGCCATCTTGTTGGCTGGCTATATCAATTTTCTCGCGGAGAACACGCATTAACTCATGGTAAGACTTCATCAAGTAAGGTCGACGAGATTCTGAGAATGCCTTGTCATCTGGGTTGCCGGCACCCGACATACTTGTTGGATACTCGTAATCAATATCTAAGCCATCGAATTTGTACTGACGCATCATTACAACGGCTGAATCAGCAAAGGTTTGAATGGCAGCATGATTGATTGAACCATCAGCGTTAGTCGTCATAGTGTAGAAACCACCATCCGCAATACGATTGCCATCTGGACCAAAGTGACCGCCGGTTTCAGCCCAGCCACCAATCGAGATTAGTGTCTTAACGCCGTGTTTGACTTTGGCTGTTGCGAGTGCACCAAAATGACCTTTAAAACCAAGAGTAGGGTCTATTTCTACGCCATTCCATTCCATTCCAACCGCGGGGTTAGCTGGGTCATTAACGTTGCCTATATTAACTTTGCCATCAGAACCAATACTGACAAACGCGTAGTTTATATGCGTCAGTTGTTCCCATGGAATGTCATTAACAAGATAGCCGGTTTGCGCATCTTCACTGGCTCGCCAACTGGTAAAGTAACCAATTACACGGCGGGGGTGATCCGCGCCCATGAGTTCACGACCTTCTTCATCATAGCTAGTGCAGTAAGGAACAGTCGTCCCGGGTGTTTGATATAATCCATCCGGACGACAGCTTTTTGTTATAACTCCATCAGAGACGGTTAAGAATGCCGGCGTAGAATCGGTTACCGCGCCTTTATCATCGGTTGCTTGCGCAACTAAACTTAGGTTACCAACTTGAGTGGGTGTGTAGCTTAGCTGGTAAGGGGGGGCGGTTACGGAACCAATAGGAATACCGTTAACTAAAAACTCTACCTGCGTGACTTGACCATCTTGATCGCTCGCATTTGAGCTTAATACCACAGGCGACCCTAAACTAATTGCGTTAGCGGAGAGAGCAAGGTCGACTGTAGGAGGGAGGTTGGATCCATTGGATAAACAACTATCGATGAGCGTCCATTCTTGATGGGGGTTAGAGTGCGTCGCAGGGTTTTGACCTTGCGTCCACCAGTTTGCTTTGTAAACGTTGTTGGTCTCTTGTGCTTGAGATCCAGCAGTATAAGCCTTTGAACTGTCCCAAATTTCTATGTTGGTGCAATCTACAGCCGCATAGGCGTTAATAGTACATAAGCTTGCCGCACCACAGGTTCCTAAAGTGAGTGCTTGACGCAGCTTCGTCCTTATATTTATGTGATTCATTAGTTCTTCCTTAACTGTACAATAATAAAAATTGTGTAGGCGGTTGAACGACATAAAAGCAGATATCATCAGCCGCAAATTTACTATAGTGAAGGTATTTATATGCAACTATATTGATATTGTATTTTACGTGCCACTTCGCGTTGGGGATGACGGCTTAATCATTAGCAAACAACGCATTTGGTACACGCATTCAATGTGTATCTACAAAAGTCAATATAGATAGGAGATTTTTTTTTTGGTGAGTAGCAAGTTTTTGCAGCAAAGTGCAATTGATTATGTTCTAATACCGCGCTTACCAAGGGATGGTGTTAAACAGCTCAGCTTCGATGGAGTTATCAAGTTGACCGATCCCTGAATAATCCCTTAGGAAATAGAAATGTCTAAAAACAAAAAATTCGCAATTCGCGTGGTTGAAAAGCGCGCTGGTTGGACTGCAGAAATTATTCGCCAAGTTACTTCTCGTAAAACTCTTGTATCTAAGCGTCAAGCTGGTTTCGAAACTGAAGAACTTGCACAAGCTTGGGCTGAGAACGAGTTGCTAGGTTTTGTTAAGAACCAAGCAGAGCGCAACGAGCGTAAAGGCCAACAACGTGTTGAACGTCAAGAACGTCAAGAGCTTGAATCAGCAAAACGTAAAGCAGCGGCACTACGTGCACGCGCTGAAGCTGCACTAGAAGCAGACGAAGAAGCGGATGAAGAAGAGTAATCTTTGTTTTAAATAAAAAAACCGCCTTTTGGCGGTTTTTTTATATTCTGAATACAGATAACGATCGCTTAGCGAAATTGACCAGCTGCCACTAAATATTCAAATCCGCCAGTGGCAAGTTTAGCTTCTAAAGCGACTTTGTCGATCTCAAAAAAAGCGACGAGTTCGTCTAAGTCACCACTAAATTCATCACGTAACTTCAAGTTAACGATGCTCATAAGCATGATGGTGTCCATGCTTTCAAAGTTGCTCAAGTTCATTACTGATCCTCGAAATCAGAAATCAACAAGTTAGCGGCGGCAAACGCAGCTTTTTCACGAATTGATTTGTCTAGAGTGACGTCGGCTGCAACTTCATTAAGCGTACGTACCGCACATCCAATTGCTTTAGGAATATAGCCTTGATCGCCACTGCCAATTTGCGCGTAGAGCTCGCGTACTAAATCACAACAATCGTAAACTTTCATCGTTTTACTTCCAATTAAATGAGAACTCATCTCAATATACACATTGTGTTTAGCAAACTCAAAGCTTGAGATTGTACAATCTCAAGCCTTGACCTCAATTGAGCCAAAAATATTCAATCATGATAGTTGATCTGGTCGGTTACTTAGCTATTGAGTTGCAATTCAAGCTGTTGAGTCACTTCTGGATGTAAATGAAGTTGCTTAGCTAACTCTTTTAGATATGCTTTTTCCATAAAGTTCTGCTCATCAACGACGATCAGTGAGGCTAGGTAAATCTCTGAAGCTTGCTGAGGTGTATGAGCCAATTGAGCAATTTGACTTGGGTCTAATGGTTTATTGAGCTCTTGATGAATCATTGTCTTGAGTTGGTCATCGGCGCCAGCTTGCTCAATAGCGGACTCAATATGTGACATTTCAGTTTGGTCAACGTGACCATCAGCTTTAGCGGCAGCGATCATTGCTTTAAGGATCAGTTGTTCGTGAATGATACTGTTTTCATCAAACTGTTCGCTGGAGGATGTAGCTGCAGTCGATTGGTTTGCTTGCCAGTTGTTGTAGACTTTATAAGCTAATGTACCAAGTGCGGCAGCGCCACCAATTTTTAATGCATTTTTCCCTATCTTTTTCCCCATCTTTTTACTTTTTTTAGAGCCCATCAAAAGATTAACTAAACCACCGCCTACGGCACCAGCACCGAGAGATTTTATCGTACTTGAGGTTGATGGGTTTTTTATTTTCTCTTGTCCTTGTCGAACAATGTCTGAATTAAGAGCTTGATTAAGTAGCGATTTTATATCCATAGTCATCTCCAAAAATGATGCCGATCGGGCTGATTTTGTATGGTTAGAACTACAGTAACAAACAAAAAATGAACAGGGGATTAATAGATAAATACGAGGTGAATTGCTAGGTTAGTTAGGCGACAAAAAATAAAAAAGCGAACATAAAGTTCGCTTTTAGGTTCAATCAATAATCACGGTCTATTCCGTCGCGTAGCCATGTATACGAAGTTGCACACCATCTAAAAAGGCTTTGCCATTACGCATTTCTAAGCGATCTTCAACAAACCATTTTGCCACCATTGGGTAAATGCGATGTTCTTGATTTTGCACTCGTTCAGTGAGGGTATCCACAGTATCTTCATCAAAGATCGGCACCTTTGCTTGTAAAATAACGGGTCCGCCATCTAATTGCTCAGTGACAAAATGCACGCTTGTACCATGCTCTTCATCCCCAGCGTGTATCGCACGTTGATAGGTATTTAACCCTGGGTATTTAGGCAATAGAGAAGGGTGGATATTGATCATACGCCCCATATAGTGGCGTACGAATTCACCACTTAAGATACGCATATAACCAGCAAGGATGATTAAATCAGGTGCAAAACCATCCATTTGTCGCATCAGTTCATGATCAAAGGCATCACGAGTATCAAATGCTTTAGGATCGAGAAACACTCCAGCTGCGCCCGCTTTTTTAGCACGTTCAAGTGCATAAGCGTCCGGTTTATTCGAGAATACCGCCGTTACTTTGCCATTTTTAATTGAGGCATCGCAGGCGTCTACGATTGCTTGCAGGTTGGTACCGTTTCCGGAAACTAAAACTACAATACTCTTCATAACTTATATGATCTCTACTTGCTCTTCACCCGCTTGTGCAGGTGCAATTTTACCGATAACCCATGCGTTCTCGCCTTCTTGTTGCAAGAGCTCTACAGCAGCATCAGCTTGATCTTCAGGTAGAGCGACAACAAGACCGACGCCGCAGTTGAAAGTTCGGTACATTTCGTGGGTGGTTACATTACCTTGCTCTTGCAGCCATTTGAAAATGGCTGGCCATTCCCAGCTATTACCGTCAATAACAGCTTTAGTACCTTGAGGAAGTACACGAGGGATATTTTCCCAAAAGCCGCCGCCAGTAATGTGTGAAATAGCGTGAATATCATGCTCGGCAATCATTTTAAGTGCAGACTTGATATAAATCTTAGTCGGTTCTAGTAGGTGTTCACCAACAGTACGACCGTCAAGCTCTTGATTTTTATCAGCAGCAGACACTTCTAAAATTTTTCTGATCAATGAATAGCCGTTTGAATGTGGGCCACTTGATCCAACTGCGATTAGTGCATTTCCAGCCGCAACTTTGCTGCCATCGATGATGTCTGCTTTTTCGACAACACCAACACAGAAACCAGCAACATCGTAATCTTCGCCTTCGTACATGCCCGGCATTTCGGCAGTTTCACCACCGATAAGTGCGCAACCCGCTTGTACACAACCTTCTGCAATACCAGAAACAACGTCGGCTGCGGTGTCCACATCCAGTTTTCCTGTTGCGTAGTAATCTAAGAAAAACAGTGGTTCGCCACCTTGTACGATTAGGTCATTAACACACATGGCAACCAAATCGATACCGATGGTGTCATGTTTGTTCATATCCAACGCAAGGCGTAATTTAGTACCCACGCCATCGGTACCAGAAACTAACACTGGTTGCTTATATTTGGTTGGCAGTTCACAAAGTGCACCAAAGCCACCAATACCACCCATTACTTCAGGGCGACGAGTACGTTTTACAGCACCTTTGATACGGTCGACAAGTGCGTTACCTGCATCGATATCAACGCCAGCGTCTTTATAGCTTAGAGAAGTATTATTGCCACTCACAGGAAGTCCTCGGTTTAGTCAATTGGATATGAGAAATCGGGCGCTATTCTAACAGTTGATAAACTGCAATAGCAAACGTTTGCGCATGTTTTTTATCTTACACTAATTCAAGAAATTTAGCGTGAAATCGTTTATAATCTGAAGGTTTGTTTAAAAAAACCAAAAAGCCGGAGATGGACATGAAAGTTGTTGAAGTTAATCACCCACTTGTTAAACATAAAATTGGTCTAATGAGAGAAGGTGATATCAGCACGAAGCGCTTCCGTGAATTAGCGACAGAAGTTGGTAGCCTACTAACTTATGAAGCTACCGCGGATTTTGAAACAGAAAAAGTAACCATTGAAGGCTGGGATGGTCCAGTTGAAGTCGATCAAATTAAAGGTAAAAAGGTGACTGTAGTGCCTATCCTACGTGCCGGTCTCGGTATGATGGATGGCGTATTAGAGCACATGCCTAGTGCACGTATCAGTGTAGTAGGTGTTTATCGTGATGAAGAAACACTTGAGCCAGTACCGTACTTCAATAAACTAGCATCGAACATCGACGAGCGTATCGCGCTTGTTGTTGATCCAATGCTAGCAACGGGTGGTTCAATGATCGCAACGCTCGATCTTCTAAAAGAGAATGGCTGTCAGGCATTTAAAGTTCTTGTACTTGTTGCTGCCCCTGAAGGTATTGAAGCTCTTGAACGCGCTCACCCAGATGTTGAACTTTACTGTGCGGCTATCGATGAGAAGCTAAACGATAAAGGTTACATCGTTCCGGGTCTAGGTGATGCAGGTGATAAAATCTTTGGTACTAAATAATACCAAGTAATGAAAAAGGGGAGCAAAGCTCCCCTTTTTTTTGAGAATAGAATAACAGCTTAACGTGCTGTTAATTCAACATTTTGCTGTTTACCTACCGCTACTTCTTCAAGCCCAATGTACCGCCGAAACGCGGCTGATTGCCTGATTTTGCTTGTTCGCTATTGCGTTTAGAGGAGTGAAAAGGCTTCCCTTTGTTGCCAGAAGATGCATTACCAGAGCCCCCACCGTTTGATGAAGAGTGATTGCGCCCTTTCTTCGAATTTGGAGCGTGACGAAACTCATCAGCATTGCGACCTTTAAACGTACGAGTATCTTGGTTTCGGCGCGCTGTTGAAGTTTGGTTTTCTTCTCGACTATCAAACAACTTAGCATCGGTTGCTTTTCGAATGTGCTTACCTTTTGAATCCGTTTTTGATGCTTCTTCAGTACTAACAGATCCTTCACACATGGCGTGAATTTCATTGATTTCATCGTCTGTCAGATAACGCCAACGACCGTTTGGAATATCGTCCAATGTGATATTCATGATACGGACGCGGCGGAGTTTGAATACTTCAAAGCCTAATGCTTCACACATACGGCGAATTTGACGGTTTAAGCCCTGAGTCAAAACGATACGAAAAGAGTATTTGGTCTCTTTAGTTACCTTACAAGGTAAAGTGACGGTATCGAGAATTTCAACGCCAGAACCCATTTGGCGAATAAACTCATCGGTTATTGGTCTATCCACTCGAACTACGTATTCTTTTTCGTGGCTGTTGCCCGCACGCAGAATTTTATTGACGATGTCGCCATCGTTGGTTAAGAAAATTAAACCATCAGACGGTTTATCTAAACGACCGATCGGGAAGATGCGCGACTTATGCCCAATGAAATCTACGATGTTGCCCGGAATATCACGCTCGGTAGTACAGGTAATACCGGTTGGTTTGTTTAAGGCAATATAGACAGGTTTTTCTTTCGATTTCAGCGGTTTTCCATTAATGCAAACGTCATCACCAGGCATTACTTTTGTGCCCATTTCAGGTATTTGCCCATTTATGGTTACGTGACCTTGGTCAATAAGCTTGTCGGCTTCGCGACGTGAACAGTAGCCAGTTTCACTGATGAATTTGTTTAAGCGCTTAGCATTATCTTGTGGCATAGGAATTTCTCTCAACGTTTCCCAACGGCAAATGTCAGTCGTCATGTTGATTTCTAACATGGCGTGAATTAGTTCGCGGCGATTGTAACAGCCGCAGTGCTATTAGCCCATTCGTTTTTGATGGCGTTCTCGGTTGTCTAATTTTTTTTCTTCACTCTTGCGCAGCAGTATATAGACCGCACCCGTTCCACCATGAAATTGCTGCGTACTGTGTGCACACTGAACATCGCTGATTTGAGTCACCCAATGCGCAACATAGCTCTTCATTAAAGCGGGTGGGTTAGAGCGCTCTCCTCGACCATGAATAATGATGACGGTTCGAATATCCATGCGCATGCATTGCTTGAGGAAGTTGACTACTTCATCACGCGCCTGTTTTAACGTTTTACGATGTAAGTCGAGCTTTGCTTGGATAGGATACTTAGCCAATCGAAGTTTGCGATAAACGCCGTCTTGAACACCATTGCGTTTAAACGCAATGACATCATCAGGTTTGAGCATTGGCGCATTATCTAACGACAGATATTCAGGTTCGTGTTCAGCTAATGAAACGGCGGCTTCTCGCTTAGCGATCTGAGCTTCACTGACTTGGTGAGATTTTTTAAGTTCAGCGGTGTCATTTTGCAGGGGTTTTACATCCCCCATCATTTGTTGGAATAAGTCGAAGTCATTTTGAGACATAACGGCATCTCAGGGTAAGAGTTCAATGAAGTAATTATACCTATTCAAAGAGCTGTTAGGTCATATTTTCTGTTAAGCAAGCATAAAAAACCGAAGTAGACAGAGTATCTACTTCGGTGCAAAGCGCTTTGCTACTGAATAGCTCAGCTTAGCGATCTAGTGAGGAGATTTGTCAGTCATTACCTTGTAAATGAAGAAACCGCCATAAAATAGCATTAGACCTACAGTGATCAATATAACGATCATAGACGAAAGTCCAACTGCATTACCAAAAAGGAGATCGAGCCAAAAGTCCATGTTTCCTCCAAAGTTCCGAAGACGTAGTTAAGGTTAACGTTTGGATAACAAAAGATACTGATCTGGATCAATTGCATTGATAAGGTTACTAAAATGTTTCCGTTAGTGTGTTTTCTGTCACAAGTAGTGGCCCGTTGATGTTGTTTTAGGCAAACGAACTGTCAGGGGGGATAAACTTAGCAAAATCACTTGTGTTGAGCGTGATAATCCGTAATATACACATCCGTTGACGGGCATTAAGCTCGAATAAGACATCTCGGTGAATAGCGCAGCTTGGTAGCGCATCTGGTTTGGGACCAGAGGGTCGGGGGTTCGAATCCCTCTTCACCGACCATATTTTAAAAAGCCTCAGCAGAAATGCTGAGGCTTTTTTCGTTTCTACCGGAATCAACTTTGCGATTAAAACTTAAACTCACAGTTAGCTGGTACGCTTTTGGATCGTTGAGTGACAGTGAAACCTTGCGCTTTCAGCAGTTCAAGTACGCTATTTCGACCAAGCAAGTGTAATGCGCCAACGACCACTACGTAGTTGCCCTTGTGGCTAGGAAACAACGATCCACTAGAGAGTTTCCTTGCCCAATTTCGATTGCGTTCAAATATGAATAGCTTTTCAAGTTCGGGGGACATTTCCGATAATTTAGCAAATTCATTAAGCTTTTTGATATCCCCCTGTTTCCAACTTTGGATCAAACAGTGCGCTGCACTTTCAATGTGATCAAATTCGTCGATGGCACTCGTTAATAATTCTTTTCCACCATTTGGTAGCCGCGTAAGGAGATCAATTTGAAACTGTATTGTTTCAAGGTTATACACGGACTTTCCTCCGGCTGATGCCTGATTTAGCAACCACAAATCAACTCCATCTTGTGCCTTATAACCTAAGTACTCAATCAGCTTCATTTGCATGGTCAGTGCTGTCGCCCATGGAGGAGACAGGAATAGTTGCTGATGATCCAGACCAAGTAATTTGGTTATCCCTATCAGCTCCTTCTTTTGATTGTTAGTGAGTACTTGTTGAGTCGTCACTGTGGTTTGAGGGTACTGGATGGCAGAGGGGGAGCGAATATCGGTTTCTACGACAATACCATCAGAATGCTGGAGAAATGTGGTTAAGTTGGCTGGGAGTGGGTACATACTGTCTTCACCGACATGCACGGAACCAATGAGCAAGTAGTTCAGTTCCCCCTTACTTGCTTGCCAATAGAGTGGCTCGGCAATAGCAAAAGATGACACCAGTATGGATATAAGCAAGTAGAGCAATCTGAACATAGCAATTCCTAGTAGGCAAAAATAACCACTTATCGATTAAGCATGAATGGAATTGTGCTACTTGGCAATAAGAGCTTGATTAGTAACCTGAGATGAGGGCGATGAAACATTAGTTTCTTGAATGAAATAAGCGAATAGCTCAGCAAACTAATTTTTTACTGTGAATTAACTCGCAGGATTGTTCCGATATCCTAAGCTTCGCGTGATGCATATAAAAAAAAGCCCGGTGTTAAGCCGGGCTGTGAATATTGTTGAGTTTGCTGACTTGGATTAAGCGATTTGAGCTTGTTGCTCTTCAACTTGTTGTGCTGTGCTGATTGGTGATTCAGCGCCGTGCATCCAATGAACTAGCGTGTTAGAGAACAATAATAGAATCACACCACTAATGGTCGCAGCAACGGCAATACCACCGAAGATTTGCAATGTGCCAAGTTCACCAACGTTTGAGCCAATATAACCTGCAGCGTAGCTTGCAATTGCTTGAAAGCCGAACCATGCACCCATCATTAATGACGCAAGACGTAACGGCGCTAGTTTTGTCACCAGTGATAGTCCAATCGGTGATAGGCACAATTCACCTAGTGTATGGAAGAAGAACGCACCAACGAGCCACATCATTGATGTTTTCACCGTGGTGTCGCCACCTTGTTCCATTACTGCACCGACCATACATAAGAACCCAATAGCTAAGAAGAATAGAGCTAAAGCAAACTTAATTGGAGAGTTTGGTTCGCGTTTTCCCAGCTTTACCCATAAAGCGGCTAATACAGGTGCTAACGTAATGATGAAGAATGGGTTTAAAGACTGGAACCAAGCCGCAGGCACTTCAAATCCACCAATCATACGATCAGTGTATTGCTGGGTATAAATGTTCATCAAGCCACCAGCTTGTTCGAAACCTGCCCAGAATACGATAACAAATAGACCCATTACCAAAATTACTTTTAGGCGATCGACTTCAACCTTAGTTAACGACTGTTTTTGTTGTGAATTTCTAAGTTCACGATCGCGTTTAGCAGCAGGTTCTCTACCGATATCACCAAGCCAAGATTGCGCTAGGCTCATTTGCATGACTAAGCTCATTAGCATGCCAATACCTGCGGCAACGAAGCCTGCTTTCCAACCAAATTCGTTGGTGACAGAGCCTGAGATTACACCAGCAAGTAGAGCGCCAATGTTGATGCCCATATAGAAGATAGTAAACGCACCATCACGGCGGTTATCGCCTTCGTTATATAGGTCACCCACCATGGTTGAGATATTTGGCTTAAATAGACCGTTACCCGCGATTAGCAGAGCTAAACCAAGGTAAAAGCTATGTAGTTCAGTTAAACCGAGCATGCCAGAAGGAATAGCAAGAGTAAATTGACCTATAGCCATTAATGCGCCACCGATCAAGATAGAGCGGCGTTGACCGAGATAGTTGTCAGCTAACCATCCACCGATCAGTGGGGTGATGTAGACAAGTCCAGTATAGATGCCGTAGAGATCTAGAGCATCTTTAGTCGACCAACCTAAACCGCCGTTTAAAGTTGTATCTGTTAAATAGAGCACTAAAATTGCACGCATTGCGTAATATGAGAATCGTTCCCATAGTTCAGTGCCAAAAAGTAAGAACAGTCCACGAGGGTGTCCTAGAATTTGATGATGCTGTGTTGGCATAAGATTAACTAATAGTATTTTTTAAAGAATTTAATGTGGCAATATCTATACATTAGAATATTTCACATTGCAAACTATTAGTTTGCTGGTTGTTGCATGAATTATGTGACAAATGCACTGTTTATGAAGGCTTATGTAAACCAATACGGCGATTTTAAGCAGAGTAAAACTTAGGTTTCATATTTGAGCGCGTTTAAAAAACAACCTGTATGAGCTGTAAAGACTAGACATAAAAAAGGGCGCTAAGCGCCCTTTTTATAAGTATAAGATCTTATATTAGTACGAGTCGTTATGAACCGCTTTTACCGAACGACCTGATGGATCTGCGCAATCTTTGAATGACTCATCCCATTCAATTGCTTTTGCTGACGAACAAGCAACGGAGGGACCGCCAGGAACACATTCCGCTGCTGACGGCAGTGGAAATAGCTCTTCAAATATTTCGCGGTAAACGTAACCTTCTTTTGTTGCTGGCGTGTTATATGGGAAGCGATAAGCCGCAGTTTCAAGTTGTTGGTCGGTTACTTTTTCTTCAGCGGTCGCCTTGAGAGAATCGATCCAGCCATAACCTACACCATCAGAAAATTGCTCTTTCTGGCGCCAAGCAATGGATTCTGGCAGATAGTGCTCAAAACATTCACGTAGAATGTGTTTCTCCATCTTGCCATTGCCACACATTTTATCTGCTGGGTTGAGGCGCATTGCTACATCGATAAACTCTTTATCGAGGAAAGGTACACGTCCTTCAACCCCCCATGCTGCCAAAGATTTATTTGCACGGGCGCAGTCAAACATATTAAGAGCGAGTAGTTTACGTACCGTTTCTTCGTGAAATTCTTGTGCGTTTGGTGCTTTGTGGAAGTATAGGTAACCGCCAAAGATTTCATCAGCACCTTCACCTGACAACACCATCTTGATACCCATAGCTTTGATCTTACGACCCATCAAAAACATTGGCGTTGATGCGCGAATGGTCGTGACATCGTAAGTTTCAATGTGGTAAATCACATCGCGGATCGCATCAAGACCTTCTTGAATGGTGTAAGTCATTTCATGGTGTATGGTACCAAGCTGTGTTGCAACTTCGCGGGCTGCTTTTAAGTCTGGAGCGTCTTCTAAACCAATGGCAAAAGAGTGCAGTTGTGGCCACCATGCTTCCGATTTTTCATCATCTTCAATGCGCATTGCGGCAAAACGTTTTGCCACTGCTGAGGTGATCGAAGAATCTAAACCGCCAGAAAGTAGCACACCATAAGGTACATCAGTCATCAATTGACGCTTCACCGCTGCCTCAAGTGCTTCTGTTAACTCTTCTTTGCTGGTTAGGTTATCTTTAACGGCGTTATATTCATTCCAATCGCGTTGGTAGTAACGCTGTGGCTCGACATCTGCACTGCCGTAGAAACTACCAGGAGGGAATTCACTGATCGTTTTACATACGGGTACCAGTGCTTTCATTTCTGAGGCAACATAGTAGTTGCCATGTTCATCATAACCTTGGTAAAGAGGAATTATGCCAATGTGGTCGCGACCGATAAGATATTGATCTTTATCTTCATCATAAAGAACGAAAGCGAAGATACCATTAAGCTCTTCAAGCAAGGCTTCGCCCATATCTGCATACAGCGCTAAAATTACTTCACAGTCAGAATCTGTTTGAAAGTCGTATTTACCTTCGTAGCGAGCGCGAATTTCTTTATGGTTGTAGATCTCGCCATTCACGGCCAGTATGTGTTTCCCGTTTGGGCTGTAGATAGGTTGAGCACCACTATTTAGACCAACAATTGCTAAACGTTCATGAGCAAGAATTGCGTTGTCTGAAGCATAAATACCTGACCAATCAGGGCCGCGATGACGTAATTTCTTTGACATCTCAAGAGCCACTGGTCGCAGTTGGGCTGCATCACTTTTTATATCCAAAATGCCGAAAATTGCACACATACTAATCCCTTATTTAAACTGTATTTACCTGTTACCTATAAATTTGCCATTATGGTTAAAAAAATCAACAGTAAGCGATAAAAAAAATGACAAAATACCGAATGCATTAAATATTATTTAATATATTTCGATAATGTTAAAAAAAATCCACCGTACGGTGGATTTTAGAGTAATTATTGCTTTAATAGTGAGCAGAAGCTGACTAAATCACAGTTTTTGAAAGCCAGGTTGCAGTTGTTTGCAGACATGGCTTGCAAAACCGCTACCCGCTTCGTTATAAATGTTAAATGCTGCATCAACGCCATTTTCGAGCAAAGTTTCGATTTGGTCAGGGTATTCTGCAATTGCGGCTATCTGTCCTTGATAATGACGTAGCTTTAATTGTTCAAGAGCAATTTGGTTTCCCTGATGATGAGGCATCGAGAGTAATACCAGCTTAACATTCGCTGTATCGAGGATACGCTCCCAAAAATCAGGGTCAGTTGCGTCACCTGAAATAACATTACGACCATGGGCTTGATGTTTAGCCGCAGCCTCTTCACGCACTTCGATGCCTAAGCTAATTTTCCCGTAGCGGCTTCTTAGTTCATCGTAAGCACCGGTTCCAATTCGACCCATGCCAAGTATTAAAACTTGCGCAGATCCTGGGTCAATGAGTTGGTCTCGTTCATTCAGTTTTTCTGCTGCGTGTTCTTTGAGCCAACGGCTAGAGCGTCGATATAGCTCATGTCCTTTGCGGTTAATTGGTGCAGCGATAACGAAGGAGATAGAGACAGCTAACGCAAGTGCAACAAGGATATCACCGCTCATCCAGCCCATCTTAAACGCCAATCCACCCACGATAAGCCCAAATTCACTGAAATTGAACAAGCTGAGAGAAGTGAGTAGCGAAGTACGTACACGAAATTTAAACGCATTGAGTACTAAAAAGTAGAGCGCTCCTTTCAATGGCAATAGTAATAGAAATACCAATGCTAGAGCGAAGCCTGTCATGGTCGGTTGCTCGGACAGACCAATATTGAGGAAAAAGCAGACGAGAAACAGTTCTTTGAGGTTGAAGAGCGATTTTGATAACTCTGATGCCTTTTCATGTCCGGCGAGTAACATACCTAAGATTAATGCGCCAAGGTCAGCTTTAATACCGACAAGCTCAAATAACCCAGCACCGACGACTAACGCGAAGAAAATCCCCAAAAGAACCAGCATTTCTCCATGTCCCACCCAATCAAGCAGTTTAAAGAATAGCGGTCTTAATAATGGCAGGGCAAACAGAGCGATTGCATACCATTCAGGTATTTTTCCGGTTGAAGCTGTTAGAAACACGACAGCAAAGATGTCTTGCATTACCAATATACCAATGGCTAACGTGCCATAAGTAGCATTCATATCGCCTTTTTCTTGTAGCGACTTAACGGCAAAAACAGTACTGGAAAATGAAAGAGCGAACCCGAGTAAGACGATTTGCTCTAGATTCATGGTTGCTATGGTACTGACGCCAAGCACTTTTAGTAAGAGAAGCGCAACAGTGAATATGGCGGTTGATAGTAAGTTATGTACGGTTGCCCCAGCCCAAATTTCTTTAGAAAGAAGGGTTTTGATATCGAGCTTTAGACCAATGGTAAAAAGAAGAAGGGTAACGCCGAGATCCGCTAGCGTAATAATAGTGTCATTGGTACTAAAACCAGCAGCGTGCAGACCGAAACCTGCGAGCAAGAATCCCACGAGAGGTGGTAGATTGCATTTTAGGGCAACAAAGCCTGCTGCAAATGCGGCAGTAATTAATATCAGTTCCATACAATTAAAATTATAATTCCTTGAAAAAAGAAAGGCCACGTCGCTGACGTAGCCTTTCTATTCTAACGTAACAATGAGCTTAATCTATCAGTCTTCGAGCAATTTTTGTAACAAAACGCCGTTCAACATTGCGCGTTTAATCATCGCGAATGCGCTCAATGTTGGCTGTTTATCAATCTCAGAAGCGACTATTGGTAGGTCGGTATGAAATGTAACGAGTGATTGGTTTTCCACATTGCGTTGAATAGCAGGGAAAAGGATCTCTTTACATGAAGTGATATCACCAGCAATGATTACCTTTTGTGGGTTAAACAAGTTGATGGTAATAGCAACCGCTTTACCAAGTTGGTTACCTACACGCACTAGGCTTTGCTTAGCTAGCTCATCACCTTGGTTTGCGTGCTCACAGATCTCTTTGATGGTGATTGTTTCTAGTTG
This sequence comes from Vibrio kasasachensis, assembly GCF_050337565.1. Classification (NCBI taxonomy): domain Bacteria; kingdom Pseudomonadati; phylum Pseudomonadota; class Gammaproteobacteria; order Vibrionales; family Vibrionaceae; genus Vibrio; species Vibrio kasasachensis. Next base: position 30,452 of record NZ_JAKJTB010000020.1, read on the forward strand.
AGACAAGCTTGATTTGTAACCTTGTGCGATAAGTGTTTTCACTCGTTCGACAATCGCTGGGTTTGCCGCAACCGTTTCCAAACAGCCAAAGTTGCCACATTGACACTGCTCGCCTAGAGGATCGATTTGAATGTGACCAATTTCACCCACATTGCGGTTGTAGCCTAAGAAGACTTGACCATTAACGATAATACCCGCGCCAGTACCACGATGGACACTAACTAAGATAGAATCTTGGCAGTCTTTACTTGCGCCAAAATAGTGTTCCGCTAGAGCCATACCGCGTACGTCGTTACCCACGAAACATTGAACATGGAATGTGTTCTGGATCAAATCACCGAGGTTTAAGTTGTCTACGTGGATATTTGGCATATATTCCACTATGCCAGATTCCGGGTTGACTAAACCGGGTAAAGCGACACCGATAGCAATCAACTGATTGATACTTGATTGATTATATTGAATAAAGTTTTTTAGAAACAGTAGCAGACCGTCAACCAATTCACCTTGAGTTGTGTAATAAAACTCTTGGTAATCGCTCGCGAGTTCTTTTCCACCAAGGTCAAAAAGACTGAACTGAATGTAATCGCGCCCTAAACGAACTGCGACTGAGTGAAAGGGCACTACTTCGGTTGTTAGCGAGATTGCTCGACGACCACCGGTTGAAGCTTGTTGAGCGACTTCTTTAACAAGACCTCGTTCAAGTAGTTGGCGGGTAATCTTTGTCACGCTAGCTGGTGCTAAGTGGCTAACATCGGCCACTTGGATCCTAGAAATAGGACCCTGTTGGTCAATCAGCCTGTAAACCGCTGCACTGTTTAGTTGTTTAACTAAATCTACGTTGCCTATTTGTCCGCCATTCATGTTTACACTTGCTCGTACTGTCCGTTAACAATATTCGCTTGGATAGTGAAGTCACGATCAAAGACAGTCAGGTTTGCCACCATACCTTTCTTGATACGACCAAGTTTGTGGTCAACACTGATTGCTTTCGCTGGGTACAAAGTAGCCATGCGCAGTGCTTCATCCAAAGCGATTCCGACGTGCTCAACAGTATTTTGAACTGCTTCAATCATAGTGAGTGCTGAGCCGCCAAGTGTGCCATTTTCATCAACACACTTACCATCCCTGTAATATACTTTCTTACCAACAAAAATAAAGTAATCCATGTCAGCGCCTGCAGGAGCTGTGGCATCGGTCACTAATACTAATTTTTCACCTTTAATTTTGTGAGCGATTCGAATATTAGCGTAATCGACATGGAAGCCGTCAGCGATGATTCCAGCGTAAACATCTGATGTATCGTAAATTGCACCGACAACACCAGGTTCGCGACCGACAATTGGAGTCATAGCATTAAATAAGTGAGTTGCGAAAGTGATGCCGTGTTCAAAGCTTTGGCGTGCTTGAGCATAGGTTGCGTTAGTATGACCTATAGACACCACAATTCCGGCATTGCGCATACGTTGAATATGTTCAGGGTTGTTGTGTTCAGGAGCAAGCGTTACTTTGGCGATCACATCTGCGTTGTTGCAAATAAAGTCAATCATTTCGTCATCCGAAGGACGGATGAAATCAACGCTATGTATGCCTTTTTTCGCGACGTTCAAATATGGACCTTCTAGATGAAGACCAAGAGATTGGTTTTGGTATTTTGCGTGATAGTTTCTAGCTGCGACAACAGCTTGGCGCATGTTTTCATCAGATGAGGTAATAAGTGTTGGCAAGAAACTGGTGCAGCCGGACTTTAAGTTGGCTTCATGCATGATTTGAATGGTTTCTGCCGTGATTTCATCGTTAAACATAACGCCGCCACAACCGTTAAGCTGCAAGTCAATAAAACCCGGGGATAGGTTAGCACCACGCATATCATGAACGATGATATCGGCTGAAAGTTCAGCGATAGGACAAATAGCCTCAATAAGTTCGTTATTAATGATCACAGCATGGTCAACGAGAACGTCGCTGCCTGTATAAATTTTACAGTTAGTTAGCGCATACATGATTAGCTAATCCTTATTGTTTAAAATCTGGAACTTATGACCATTCAAATCGAAGACTATTTCCTCACATGCTTACTTAATTTGTGAGCTTCAATTAGGTCGCAAAATATCTTTAGCAAAGGATGATTATGTCCTTTATATGCTCTACTTCTGTGCTTTCTGTCGCGAAAGAAATTCATTCTAATTTATAATGTAGTCATTACGCTTAAAGCCTTTGTCAAAAAGACTTTAGGCTTGATATCAGCACACATTAGTAGCAGAAAGAATGTCGATTATTCTCTATTTTTTTGTATTGTAAAATAAGTTTTATGATCTCGCTAGCAAAAACCTTCGATCGTGTCCTTTTGTGGTGATTATGATCACAAATGGTAAGGTTTTAATTTGCGGAGCAAAATTAATATCATAAACTGGCTTCGACTAAACTGAGCAACAATAAAAAGTAGCTCGACCAAAATATAATTCCTATAGGGGGAACTAACGGTGAATATTCTTGGATATGCACAGAAGCTGGGTAAAGCACTTATGCTACCTATCGCAACATTACCTGTTGCGGCACTTCTTTTACGACTAGGTCAACCAGACCTATTAGACATTGCGTTTATGGCAGCCGCCGGTAACGCAATATTCAGCCAACTACCGCTATTGTTCGGTCTAGGTATTGCTATCGGTCTTTCTAAAGACGGTAACGGTGCTGCAGGTCTGGCAGGTGCAGTAGCTTACTTTGTACTAACAGCAACAGCCGCAACAATTGACGCAAGCGTTAACATGTCCTTCTTTGGTGGTATCATCGCAGGTATCATCGCAGGTCACTCATACAATACTTTCTACATGACTCGTCTTCCTGAGTGGTTGGCCTTCTTCTCTGGTAAACGTCTAGTGCCTATTATGGCTGGTCTGTTTGCTTTAGTTGCAGGTGCTGTGTCTGGTGTTGTATGGCCTTCAATCCAAGGTGGACTTGATGCTCTAGCACACGCGGTATCGACTTCTGGCGCTGTTGGTCAGTTCGTTTACGGTACTCTTAACCGTGCGCTTATCCCTGTAGGTCTACACCACGTTCTTAACTCATACTTCTGGTTCGGTATGGGTACTTGTCAAGAGATCGTTGTTGCGGGTTCTGCTGGCTTCGAAAGCTTCAAGCAACTTTGTGTTGACCCAGCTCTAGCGAAAACGCTAATCGTTGGTCAAGAATACACGTTTAACTTTACTAACTCAGTTAACCCTGAAATCACAGCTGTGGTTAAAGAAGTAACTGAAACAGTTAAGTCTGGTGATCTACATCGCTTCTTCGGTGGTGACAAATCTGCTGGCGTATTCATGAACGGGTTCTTCCCAGTAATGATGTTTGGTCTACCTGGTGCTGCACTAGCAATGTACCTAGCTGCACCAGCAGAAAAACGTAGCCAAGTTGGTGGTGCACTATTCTCTGTAGCATTCTGTTCATTCCTAACGGGTATCACAGAGCCGCTAGAATTCATGTTCGTATTCCTAGCTCCTGCACTGTACGCAATGCACGCTGTATTCACTGGTCTATCACTAGTGGTTGCTAACATGTTTGGTACTCTGCACGGTTTCGGTTTCTCTGCAGGTCTAATCGACTTCCTACTAAACTGGGGTCTAGCAACTAAACCTGTAACGCTACTGCTAATCGGTTTAGGCTTCGGTGCTCTATACTTCTTCACATTCAGCTTTGCAATCCGCGCGTTCAACTTGAAGTCGCCGGGTCGTGAAGATGATGACGAAGCAGTAGCAGCTCCAGCTGGTGAAGCAGCGAAAGGCGACCTAGCTCGTCAATACCTGAAAGCTCTAGGTGGTCATGACAACCTAACTTCAATCGATGCTTGTATCACTCGTCTACGTCTAACTCTAAAAGACCGTACTGTCGCTAATGAAGATGTTCTTAAGAAGCTTGGTGCGAAAGGTGTAGTGAAACTTGGTGAAAACAACCTACAAGTTATCCTTGGCCCTCTAGCTGAAATCGTCGCTGGCGAAATGAAAGCTATCGGTGCAAACGAAGATTTATCTGATGTAAAACTTCCATAATAACCTTGGGTTAGAATGTAAGTGTAAAAGCCTCCTAAGGGAGGCTTTTTTACGTTTGCGCACATTCAAAACGGAAGATGGTTAAATAACCATCATTCGCGTGTGATTATTTCTCGTTATTAGGTCTGTTCTAGTTGTGTCTTGTACCAGAATTGTGGATGATAAGTCGCTATATGCTCTGAGAAGTTTACTTATCCTCTTAGAGCCTTTTTTTTCTGACAATACTAAATATCTGAGGTGCTATAGATGAGTGAAGCTGAAGCTCGTCCATCGAATTTTATTCGCCAAATCATTGATAAAGATTTAGCAGATGGGACACATACAAGCGTGCATACTCGTTTTCCGCCAGAGCCAAACGGCTACTTGCATATCGGTCACGCTAAGTCAATTTGCCTAAACTTTGGTATTGCTCAGGACTATCAGGGTAAGTGTAATTTACGTTTTGATGACACGAACCCAGAAAAAGAAGACGTTGAATACGTTGAGTCAATTATGAATGACGTGACTTGGTTAGGCTTTGAGTGGGACGGTGATGTTTGTTATTCATCTGACTACTTCGATAAGCTGTACGGGTACGCCGTGGAATTAATTAACAAAGGCTTGGCGTATGTTGAAGAGCTAAGTCCTGAGCAGATCCGTGAGTACCGTGGCACACTTACCCAACCAGGTAAACTGAGTCCATACCGTGACCGCAGTGTTGAAGAGAACCTAGCGCTATTTGAAAAAATGCGTGATGGCGGCTTTGAAGAAGGTAAAGCCTGTCTTCGAGCTAAGATCGACATGGCGTCATCGTTTATCGTAATGCGTGATCCAGTTATCTACCGTGTGCGTTTTGCCTCTCACCACCAAACGGGTGACAAGTGGTGCATTTACCCAATGTACGACTTTACGCATTGTATTTCTGATGCGTTAGAACATATTTCACACTCTATTTGTACGCTTGAGTTCCAAGACAACCGTCGTCTATACGATTGGGTGTTAGACAACATTACTATTGACTGCCAACCACGTCAGTACGAGTTCAGTCGTCTAAATCTTGAATATACAGTGATGTCTAAGCGTAAACTTAGTCAGTTAGTGAGTGAGAAATTGGTTAATGGTTGGGACGATCCTCGTATGCCAACTATTTCTGGCTTACGTCGTCGTGGTTTCACTTCTTCATCTATCCGTGAATTCTGTAAGCGTATTGGTGTAACTAAACAAGACAACATGATCGAAATGGGCTCTCTTGAGTCTTGTATTCGTGATGATCTTAATGAAAACGCACCACGCGCAATGGCTGTTCTTGACCCAGTGAAGGTTGTAATTGAGAATTTCTCAGAAGGCGAAGTAGAGACTCTAACGGTTGCTAACCACCCTAATAAACCTGAGATGGGTGAGCGTGAAGTACCATTCACTCGTGAAATCTGGATCGAACGTGAAGACTTCCGTGAAGAAGGTAACAAGAAGTACAAGCGTTTAGTGTTAGGTAAAGAAGTGCGTCTACGTGGTGCTTATGTGATTAAAGCTGAACGCGTTGAAAAAGATGCTGAAGGTAACATCACGACAATCTTCTGTAGCTATGATGTTGAGACGCTAGGTAAGAACCCAGCGGATGGACGTAAAGTTAAAGGTGTTATTCACTGGGTATCGGCTGATAAAGGTCTGCCTGCTGAGATTCGCCTATATGATCGTCTATTCACTGTACCAAACCCAGCTGCAGCAGATAACTTTGCTGAAACTATTAACCCTGAGTCACTTGTTTTGATGAATGGTTTCGTAGAGCCAAGCTTAGCAAAAGCAGAAATTGAGAAAGGTTACCAGTTTGAACGTATGGGTTACTTCTGTGCGGATGCGAAGGAATCTTCGGCTGACAAGTTAGTCTTTAACCGTACTGTTGGTCTTCGTGATACTTGGGCAAAGATTGACGCTCAATAATCATTAAGTGAACAGAAAAAAGCCAGTCGATTGACTGGCTTTTTTGTATCAGTGTATTCACTAACCATAATGAAAAAGCGCCCTGTGGCGCTTCTTTGAATGTTATTTTGCTTTATGTGCGTTGGGATTATCTTTGCAAGTACCATCACCACATTTTCCGTATAGGTATAAGCTGTGGTTAGTTAGAGTCACATTATATTTTTCAGCAATTTCACGTTGACGCTCTTCGATAACGTTATCTGAAAACTCAATAACCTCACCACAATCTAAGCACACTAAGTGGTCGTGATGGTGCTGAGTTGACAGTTCAAATACTGACTTCCCGCCTTCAAAATGGTGACGAGTTACGATGCCTGCATCATCAAATTGGTTTAAAACGCGATAAACCGTTGCTAGACCGATCTCTTCACCTAGATCGATCAGCTTTTTGTACAAATCTTCAGCACTGATGTGTTGGCAGTCAGGTTGCTGTAGTACTTCTAAAATTTTAAGTCTTGGTAGGGTTACCTTTAGACCAGCATCCTTTAGCGCTTGATTATTGTCTGACATATACTTTCCCGTTGATGATCTGCGGCATTAAACAGAATTCAATATTACTACCATTATAGGGCAGGTTCCCTCAACAATAAACCACGAACTTCAAGGGGTTACTCATATTTTTTATAAAGTTGTGTGGTGTCACGGATAAAACTGGTCTAATTAGTTACAATTCATTAACGTTTGTTTTGTGTGCATGGATGCAAATTTAGATGAGTTCTTTATTTTCAAAGGTTTACAAGCCTGGCTTTGTCAAGTTTGCCTTAAATAGTTGGCCACCTTTTTGGGGAAGTGGGATTACAATTGTTTCAATTAGTGCGGATTTTCGTCAAGTTAAGGTGAAGCTAAAGTTATGTTGGTGGAATAAAAATGCTAATCGAACCCAGTATGGTGGGAGTATTTTTTCTCTAACTGATCCTGTCTATGCTCTTATGCTCATGGGGATTTTGGGCGAAGAATTTTACGTCTGGGATAAAGAAGCGAGTATTAACTTTATCAAACCAGGTAAGGGAGACCTATTCGCAGATTTTGATTTGCATGCAGCGCAACTTGATCAGATATATCAAGAGACGAATAGGGGCGAAAAGAGTTTTCCAGAGTTTGTTGTGCATGTAAAAGATAAACAAGGAGTTGTTGTTGCAGAGGTTGAGCGCAAGCTTTACGTACGTAAGAAGCCAAAATTCAGGGAAGTAAGTGAAATTTGAGTGAAAAAAACCTCCATTAAGGAGGTTTTTTAAGAAATTAGCCTTCTAGTTCAGCTAGGCACATTTCATCATAAATTTGCTTACACCAGTTTTTAACACGTTCATCGGTCAGTTCTGGTTGGCGGTCTTCATCAATACACAAACCGACGAATTGGCTTTCATCGCCTTCTACTAGCGCTTTAGATGCTTCGAACTCATAGCTTTCAGTAGGAGTGTTACCAAGGATAGTACCACCTTTTGATTCTACGATATCGCGCACAGTACCCATCGCGTCGCAGAAGTATTCCGCGTAATCTTCTTGGTCACCACAACCGAAGATTGCAACAAGCTTGGTAGAGAAATCGACTTGCTCAAGCTCAGGGAAGAAATCATCCCAATCGCATTGTGCTTCACCGTAGTACCAAGTAGGGATACCTAGAAGAAGAAGATCAAAATTATCAATGTCTTCTTTGCTGCTTTTAGCGATGTCCTGAACGTGAACTAATTGTTTACCTAGTTCTTTTTGAATCATCTTTGCAACAGCTTCAGTGTTACCTGTGTCACTACCAAAGAAGATACCTACACTTGCCATAGATTCATTACCTTTAATATTGTCTACTTTCTAGCATCTATTCAATAAGGGTTAGCCTAAACCAGTACCTTCCCAGCTTAGCTGAATCAGCCCTTTTACGACGAATCCAGCACAACCAAGAGACAGCACCAACCATACTATTCTACGACCAAAAGTGGGAACATTGCCGGCGTGAAGTACATCTTTTATCGCCATACCAATCAGAAAAAAAACTGAAGCGAATAATAGATCGAGACCAATAGACTCAAGCATGTTCATGTAGTCGTAAAGCATGGTATCCCTTTATGCCAATTTACTTGCGCTGCACTATACCATTGTTAAAAGCCAAAGTTAATGTGGAAGCATCTCACTTTGTACTTAAGCGATAAATTTCCGAATAGTTCGTAGAACTTCCTCTGGTTTTTCAGCGTGTAGCCAATGCCCGGTGTTGGCGATAATGTGTGCTTTTGCGTGTGTAAATTGGGCTTGAATTTGGCTTTGATATTCGCCAGTTAGGTAGTCTGAATTCGCACCTTTAACAAATAAAGTTGGGGTCGATATGGAATTGATCGCCTGCCAACCTAAAATGTCGTGATAGTTGTTCAACAAGTGTTGTACGTTGAATCGCCACGCTAGGTGATCACCATGTTTATACAGGGATTTGCTTAAGAATTGGCGCACACCTTCGAGCTCTATATGTTGCTCCAATATGCTTAGTGCCTCTTTGCGACTGCTTGGCTTGACTGCTTCAACTGCTTTTAATCCGGCAAAAACGTTGTTATGTCGATTTTGAGTGTAACGAACTGGCGCCATATCAAGAACAATTAGTTTTTCAACATTTGGTTCGAGAAGCTCAGCCACTTTTATTGCGACTTTTCCGCCCATAGAGTGACCGATCAGCGTAAAACGTTCAATTGCTAGATGCTGTAGTAAAGCTTGGACATCTTTAGCTTGAGTCTGGTAATCATGCTGTGTTGAATGGAACGATTGCCCATGGTTGCGAAGATCAAGGCTAAGAACTTGATGGTCCTGTTTTAAGTTGCGTGCGAGTAGGCCAAGATTATCAAGATTTCCGAATAATCCGTGGATCAAGATTATGGTGTGACCCTCACCTTCGAGTTTGTAGTTCAGCAGTTGTGACATTTTATCTTATTCGTGACTGGTTTAACGTAGAGTCTGAGAGAAGATCTCGCTATAATCACCACAGAGTTTAAACATAGAGATTGTGAAAAGCGAATGAAAACAATTGAGGTTGATGAGGATCTATACCGTTACATCGCAGGTCAAACCCAACACATTGGTGAGAGTGCTTCAGATATTTTGCGTCGTTTGTTGAATGTTGATGGAGATGTTTCCGTAGAGGCTCCATTGGTAATGAACCCATCACAAGGTATTGTGGTAAGCAAAGATGCAATGAAAGATGTGCAGGTGGATTGCGTTAAAGAAATGCGCTCTCTGTTAATCTCGGATGAATTTGCTGGTCTTAAAAAAGCGATAGATCGCTTTATGATGGTGTTGTCCACTCTGCATCGTCTCGACTCTGAGGGCTTCTCTGAGGCGACTCAAGTAAAAGGTCGCAAACGTGTATATTTTGCAGAGAGTGAGCAAACCTTGCTTGCTAGCGGCAATACGACGAAACCGAAAGCGATACCAGCATCGCCGTTTTGGGTTATTACGAATAGTAATACAAGTCGTAAGAGACAAATGGTTGAGCAACTTATGTCTCGCATGAGTTTCCCAGCAGATTTGATTGAGAAAGTGACTAACTCGATCTAATCCACAAAATTAATCGCCTCATAATTCGCTAAGTTTTATGGGGCTTTTTACATACCCAAGTGACTTTGCAGGATTCAGAGTTTTGTCACATTAATAGACTGTGTTTCTGATTCTCAACTTAGAACCACTAGATCTTTGAATCAGCGAGTTGTCTATTAACTTAACAATTCTCGCTGAACCAAGCATCTCGAGGTTACTTGGGTATACTTGTTTATTTAGAAAGGATGTCAAAATGGCTATGCACCCACGAGCTGGACAGAAGGCTCAACAGAAGGATCTGCACAATATCCCGGCGTTAGTTTCTAATTATTTCCTGCTGCAGCCAGATCCAAGTAACTCGGCACATAAAGTCGAATTTGGAACATCAGGTCACCGTGGTACTGCTGATAGATCGACGTTTAATGAGAACCATATTTTGGCCATCGCTCAAGCAATTTCAGAAGTTCGTGCTGAGCAAGGAACAACTGGTCCGTTGTTCGTTGGTAAAGATACCCATGCGTTATCTGAGCCTGCATTTGCCAGTGTGATTGAAGTGCTGATTGCAAATGGTATTGAGGTAATCGTTCAACAAAACAACGGTTACACACCAACACCAGGGGTATCGCATGCTATTTTGACTTACAACCTCGCTAATGAAGATAAAGCTGACGGTATTGTTATTACCCCATCACATAACCCCCCGCAAGATGGTGGTATTAAATATAACCCTACCCATGGTGGACCTGCGGAAGACCAACTGACCAAAGCGATAGAAAACCGCGCTAACGTGCTAATCGCAGAAGGTCTGCAAGGCGTAAAACGTATGCCTTTGGCTGAAGCAAAAAATTCACAGCTGTTGAAGCAAATCGATTTGGTTAAACCATACATTGATGACCTAATCAATGTTATCGATATGCAGGCAATTCAAAAAGCGAATCTAAAGTTGGGTGTCGATCCATTGGGCGGCAGTGGCATTGATTACTGGCGTCAGATTTCAACGGCATACGATTTAGATTTAACCTTGGTCAATGACGCGATTGATCCAAGCTTTCAGTTTATGTCGCTAGATAAAGATGGCGTAATACGAATGGATTGCTCATCGCCATACGCAATGGCGGGTCTATTAGCACTAAAAGACGACTACGATCTCGCGTTTGGTAATGATCCAGATTACGATCGCCACGGCATTGTCACGTCGAAAGGTTTAATGAACCCTAACCATTTCTTAGCGGTGTGCATTGATTATCTATACCGTCATCGTGAAGGATGGGGACGCGATGTTGCCGTGGGTAAAACATTAGTTTCAAGTGCTTTAATTGACCGTGTTGTGGCGGATCTTGGGCGTGAACTGTGTGAAGTACCAGTCGGCTTTAAGTGGTTTGTTGATGGTCTCTACAGCGGCAAGTTTGGCTTTGGTGGTGAAGAGAGCGCAGGCGCATCATTCCTACGTAAAGATGGCACGCCATGGGCAACTGACAAAGATGGCATAATACTATGCTTACTGGCTGCGGAAATCACGGCAGTAACAGGCAAAAACCCACAACAGTATTATGAAGAACTTGCACAGAAGCATGGTGAGTCGCAATACAATCGTATTCAAGCTGTCGCTAATGGACCGCAAAAAGCAGTATTAAAGAAGCTTAGCCCAGCTAGAGTCTCAGCTGAGACTCTAGCTGGGGATGCAATAACTGCGCGTCTGACACATGCGCCGGGTAATGGTGCAGCTATCGGTGGTCTTAAAGTAACAACAGAGAATGGCTGGTTTGCTGCGCGTCCTTCTGGCACGGAAGACATTTATAAAATTTACTGTGAAAGCTTTAAAGGTGAAGTGCATCTAAAGCAAATTGAAGCAGAAGCGCAAGAGATCGTAAATCAAGTGTTTAAAGACGCAGGGTTATAACGTTCATTGTTATGCATGCTAACAGTTTGATTGTAAAGGCAGCCGATAGGGTTGCCTTTATTTATTTGGCCAGCAATCAGGAACAACGAACCAAAATTTTCCATCATTTGTTTGTCCGTGAATAAACTTATTGGGGCTTGGGTAAACTAACGGAGCATCTTTATCTTTTCCTGTCGCCCAACGGATTTTCGGCAATTCAAACAGCGGTTGTCCAATTTTCGATGCTTGAGAGTAATAGCACCAATGCCCATTGATTTGGCTTGGGTTAAGTTTGTATCCAAGGCAATGGCTGGGGATTCGTTCTTCGAAAAATGGGTTGATGTACAGGCGACCTTGCATCAATAGATGATGATCATCGACGTTTAACTCTGGGTATTGTTGTCGGAAGATATCACTGTTGGACATAGCCAGCTGATGGCTAAGCATTCGATGCAATTTTTTGTCGAGTTGATCATGCGCGTTGGGACCATACCAAACACCTTGATGCAGCAAATAAAATTTTACTGCCACTTCCCAATGTTCGATATGTTGATTGAGTTGATTACGTACCATTAAGTCTATAGCGCCCAACGTTTTCCCTTGTTTAGACAGTTGAATCTCTTCGAGCAATACGTTGTAGTGAGGACTTAATTCAAATGCCTGAGTGCAAAGATGCTGATAAACAAAGCCTAGCCTTGAGTTGCCTTGATAAATGGCGTTACTACTGAGTGGTAATGATGACAGTGAGCGTAAATCACAGAAAACATCATCGTGCTCAATGAGGGTCGGGCTGGTGGTAATCCAACGATAAAATTCGTTTAGAGCGCTCATACTGATCCACTATCAAAAAATGGGGTTTATTTCGACATTCCAGAGTGAAGTTGTTATAACTTCGCTTAAGTCAGGATACTGGAAAGTAAGATGGATAATCTACAACTAGAAAAAATACTTAACCAAAAGTTATCTCCTCAGCTAATTAAAGACTACTGTCCAAATGGGCTGCAAGTTGAAGGCAAATCCGAGATCAAAAAAATTGTCACAGGTGTGACCGCATCACAGGCACTGATTGATAAAGCTGTAGAACTTGGTGCGGATGCATTATTGGTGCACCACGGTTATTTTTGGAAAGGCGAGCCAGAGTCTATTCGAGGTATGAAAGGTAAACGGATTCGAACCTTGATTAAAAACGATATTAATTTAATTGGTTACCATTTACCGCTCGATATTCATCCGGAGCTGGGTAACAACGCTGAATTAGCGCGCTTGCTTGAAATTGAAGTCGAAGGGGGGATGGAAGGGCACCCTCAGTCGGTTGCAATGTATGGGCGCTTAAAACGCCCTCTAACAGGCGAACAGCTCACTGATAGGATAGCCCTAGCATTAGGGCGAGTTCCGCTGCATATCACCACTGGGAGCGTAGACAAGGCTATTGAAACAGTAGGTTGGTGTACAGGCGGCGGTCAGGATTATATTGAATTGGCGGCTCAATTGGGTTTGGATGCGTTCATTTCTGGCGAAATCTCTGAGCGCACAACGTATACAGCTCGTGAACAAGACATTCACTATTATTCAGCAGGGCATCACGCAACAGAGCGTTATGGCATTAAGGCATTAGGCGAATGGTTGGCCAGTGAACATGGTTTTGATGTTACCTTCGTTGATATTGATAATCCGGTTTAGTCACGCTTTCTATCTCTGTTTAGATAACAAAAAGGTTGACCATCAGGTCAACCTTTTTCAGTTTAAGCCAATTAACAATGGGCTTATTCGCGCTCATGCAGTGGGCGGAACTCACGCAGAGTTTCACCAGTGTACAGCTGGCGTGGACGACCGATACGGTTTTCAGGATCACTGTGCATTTCGTTCCAGTGTGCTATCCAACCGATAGTTCGAGACATCGCAAAAATTACTGTAAACATTGAAACCGGAATTCCGATAGCTTTCAGGATAATACCTGAGTAGAAATCGACGTTCGGATACAGTTTTTTCGATACGAAGTATTCATCTGACAAAGCAATACGTTCCAGTTCCATAGCAACATCAAGCAATGGATCTTGAATATTTAACTCGGTAAGAACTTCATGGCACGCTTCACGCATTACTGTTGCGCGAGGGTCGTAGTTTTTATAAACACGGTGACCAAAGCCCATAAGGCGGAATGGATCGTCTTTATCTTTTGCGCGGTCAACAAATTCAGGAATGTTATCAACACTGCCAATTTCCTCGAGCATTTTTAAACATGCTTCGTTTGCACCACCGTGTGCAGGTCCCCATAGAGAAGCGATACCGGCTGCGATACAGGCAAATGGGTTAGCACCGGAGGAACCCGCTAAACGTACTGTTGATGTAGACGCGTTTTGTTCGTGATCTGCGTGCAATGTAAAGATTTTGTCCATTGCTCGAGCGACGACTGGATTCACTTCGTATTCTTCACATGGGTTTGCGAACATCATGTGTAAGAAGTTTTCAGCGTAGTTCAAGTCGTTACGCGGATAGATGAATGGTTGACCTACTGAGTACTTATAACACATGGCAGCTAATGTAGGCATCTTCGAGATGAGACGATACGCAGCAATTTCCCTGTGTAGGTCGTTATTGATGTCAAGTGAATCGTGATAGAAGGCAGCAAGTGCGCCGACTACTCCACACATAACAGCCATTGGGTGAGCATCACGGCGGAAACCGTGGAAGAAGCTAGCAATTTGCTCATGCACCATTGTATGGCGTGTTACTGTCGTTTTGAACCGCTCGTATTGCTCTCGGGTTGGGGCTTCACCGTAAAGAAGAATATAACACACTTCTAAATAATCAGCGTTGTTCGCTAATTGATCGATAGGAAAACCACGGTGCAATAGCACCCCTTTTCCGCCATCGATGTAAGTGATTTGAGATTCACAAGATGCAGTGGAAAGAAAACCTGGGTCAAACGTAAAGTAGCCATTAGCCCCTAGTTTGCGAACATCAATTACTTGAGGACCAATCGTCCCATCCATAATCGGTAGTTCGACGGGCGCTTTACCTTCAATATGAAGGGTCGCTTTCTTATCCGCCATAACAATCTCCTTTGTTTATTATTTAATCCATCCAGGATGTTTGTGTGCCATTTTTGTACGTCTGTTCGTTACTAAAGTCAATAAATCTCCTCTGATGTGTGCTCTTGTTATTATTTTTTACGCACATTAAGTTAAAAACCTGTTCTGTGTAGCAAAAATTGTTACGTTAATTGTATTAGAATGTTGCCAACCGTATATTGGTAACGTGAAATTTGGGAGAAACCTAATAAATTCAAGGGTTGAAAGAATTATAATTCAAATATTCAAGACTTGTTGTTAACAACTTATTTACATTTAACTGGGTGTTATTAGGGGTTATTTGTTAATAGTGTGTTATCATTTTAGTGGGTTCAGCGACCAATTTCGTCAATAACTATAAATGCTCTAGTGAGCTGAGTGAGCAAGCCCGTGAAAGAAAGAAAGTCAAGACCTGTAAACCTAGACTTGCAAACCATACACTTTCCGATCACTGCTATCGCATCTATTCTCCACCGAGTAACAGGTGTGATCACATTTGTAGCAGTCGGTATCCTATTGTGGTTGCTGTCTTTATCTTTATCATCCCCCGTCGGATATATGAAAGCTGTTGACATTGTTGATGGTTGGTTCGTGACGTTTATCCTATGGGGAATACTTACCGCTTTAGCCTATCACATCGTCGGTGGTGTACGTCATCTACTAATGGACTTAGGCTATTTTGAAGAACTCGATACTGGCGCCATGAGTGTGAAAGTGTCATTCGGTATAACAGCTGCGCTGTCTCTTTTAGCGGGGGTATTGGTATGGTAAACCATGTTTCATCATTTGGTCGTAATGGTGTGCACGATTTTCTATTGATTCGTGCAACTGCGATCATTATGACACTGTATACGATTTATCTAGTGAGCTTCTGTGCGTTCACTGATATTTCATACGCATCTTGGACTCAGTTTTTTGCTGGGAACTTCACCAAAGCCTTCACCATGATCGCCCTGACTTGTGTGTTGATTCATGCTTGGATTGGCATGTGGCAGGTTCTTACCGATTACATCAAATGCACTAAATTGCGTGGTGGGTTACAAGTCGGTGTAGTGGCGTTGTTGCTTGGTTATTTCTTCTCTGGTCTGTTTATTCTGTGGGGTGCGTAAGTGTCTATTCCAATTCGTGAATTCGATGCCGTGGTAATCGGCGCAGGCGGTGCAGGTATGCGCGCTGCACTACAAATTTCAGAGCAAGGTCTAACCTGTGCTCTACTTTCAAAAGTTTTCCCAACTCGCTCACATACCGTGTCTGCTCAAGGTGGTATCACGGTTGCGCTAGGTAATGCGCACGAAGACCATTGGGAGCAACATATGTACGATACCGTCAAAGGCTCCGACTATATCGGTGACCAAGATGCGATCGAATATATGTGTAAGAACGGTCCAGAATCAGTTATCGAGCTTGAGAAGATGGGTTTACCGTTTTCTCGTTTCGACAATGGTACGATTTATCAGCGCCCATTTGGGGGGCAATCGAAAAACTTTGGCGGTGAACAAGCGGCGCGTACAGCTGCAGCCGCTGACCGTACAGGCCATGCTCTATTGCATACCTTGTATCAACAAAACATCAAACACAAAACCACGATATTTTCTGAGTGGTATGCTCTTGATTTGGTTAAAAATGAAGACGGTGCAGTTCTAGGTTGTACCGCACTTTGCATGGAAACTGGTGAAGTGTGCTATTTCAAATCTAAGGCGACGATTCTCGCCACTGGTGGTGCAGGTCGAATTTACGCTTCTACTACCAATGCGCATATTAATACTGGCGATGGTGTTGGCATGGCAATTCGTGCAGGCGTGCCAATGCAAGATATTGAAATGTGGCAGTTCCACCCAACAGGCATCGCTGGAGCGGGCGTATTGGTGACGGAAGGTTGTCGTGGCGAAGGTGGTTATCTACTCAACAAAGACGGCGAGCGCTTTATGGAGCGTTACGCGCCAAATGCCAAAGATTTGGCCGGTCGTGACGTTGTTGCTCGCTCGATGATGATCGAAATTCGTGAAGGTCGTGGCTGTGATGGTCCTTGGGGTCCTCACATCAAGCTAAAACTTGACCATTTAGGTAAAGAAACATTGGAATCGCGTCTTCCGGGCGTATGTGAACTGTCACGTACCTTTGCTCACGTTGATCCAGTGAAAGAACCTATTCCAGTTATTCCTACTTGTCATTACATGATGGGTGGTGTTCCAACACAAGTATCTGGTCAAGCGATTAAGCAAGATGAAGCAGGCAATGATGTTGAAATTCAAGGCTTGTTTGCTTGTGGTGAAATCGCTTCCGTATCGGTGCATGGCGCTAACCGTTTAGGTGGTAACTCATTGCTTGACCTTGTGGTATTTGGTCGCGCAACTGGTTTACATCTTGGTGAGGTCCTTGATAAACAAGCTGAGGCGAAACTGGCAACAGATGCGGATATTGAGCGTTCACTTGAACGTTACAATCGTTGGGAAAACAGTACCGACGGTGAAGATCCTGCGGAGATTCGTAAAGATCTTCAGCAATGCATGCAAAATAACTTCTCGGTATTCCGTGAAGGGGATGCTATGGCTAAAGGTCTTGAGGAACTGAAAGTGATCCGCGAGCGCCTGAAGAATGCTCACCTTGCAGATAAGTCGACAGAGTTTAACACTCAGCGTGTTGAGTGCCTTGAGTTAGATAACTTAATGGAAACGGCTTATGCGACAGCGGTTGCGGCGAACTTCCGTACCGAAAGTCGTGGTGCGCATGCTCGCTTTGACTTCCCTGATAGGGATGATGAGCAGTGGCTATGTCACTCCATTTACAACCCTGAGACTGAAGCAATGTCTAAGCGTGGTGTGAATATGGAACCTGTACATCGTGAAGCTTTCCCGCCGAAAGCTCGTACATACTAAGGGAGGATAGATGATGAAATTGAACTTCTCTTTGTATCGCTATAATCCGGATATTGACAAAAAGCCGTACATGAAAGACTACACTCTTGAGGTAGAAGAAGGCTCAGACATGATGCTTTTGGATGCGCTTATTCTACTGAAAGAACAAGATCCAACTATTTCGTTCCGCCGCTCTTGCCGTGAGGGTGTTTGTGGTTCAGATGGTCTGAACATGAACGGTAAAAATGGTTTGGCGTGTATCACTCCACTTTCTGCCCTTGGGGGAGAGAATATAGTGATTCGTCCACTACCTGGCTTGCCAGTGGTGCGTGACTTGATCGTCGATATGACTCAGTTCTACGATAACTATGCCAAAGTAAAACCGTTCTTAATTAATGATGGGGCAACGCCACCATCACGTGAGAACCTTCAAGTACCTGATGAGCGTGCTCATTTAGACGGTTTATACGAATGTATTATGTGTGCATGTTGTACCACTTCATGCCCATCGTTCTGGTGGAATCCAGACAAATTTATTGGTCCAGCAGGTCTTTTAGCGGCCTATCGTTGGCTAATAGATAGCCGAGATACCGCAACTGATGAACGATTGTCCGAACTCGATGACGCATTTAGTGTTTTTCGTTGCCATGGCATCATGAATTGTGTAAGTGTTTGTCCTAAGGGACTAAACCCGACTAAGGCGATTGGGCACATCAAATCGATGTTAGTGAACCGCTCGGTTTAGTGAAGTAATTAGAATACCGCTATTCATTACAGTGGGTAGCGGTTGATTCAATGTAAGTGCGGGATAGACCGCGGTAAACGTGAAAACTACTGGTTAAGGGAAAATATGCACAACGGTGTGATGAAGGCATGGCTCGAGTCTTCACACTTGGCTGGCGCTAATGCAACATACGTAGAAGATCTCTACGAACTGTATCTCAGTGATCCTGATCTGGTAAGTGAGGAGTGGATTCGTGTATTTGATGGTTTACCTAAACCATCGACTGATGTGGTGGAACAACCACACTCACGTGTCCGTGATTACTTCCGTCGACTCGCTCAAGAAACAAAGCATTACAATGTCCAAGTTAGTGACCCCGATGTCGATGCGAAACAAGTAAAAGTTCTCCAGCTCATTAACGCGTACCGCTTCCGCGGGCACGAAGCAGCTGATCTTGATCCCCTCGGTTTATGGCAACGCCCTCTCGTAGCTGAGTTAGACCCATCCTTCCACAATCTTAATGAAGACGACCTAGAAGAAACCTTTAATGTGGGTTCATTTGCGATTGGTCAAGAGACCATGAAGCTTAAGGACATCTACTCTTCATTGGAAAAAATCTATTGCGGTTCTATCGGTGCAGAGTACATGCACATTATAGATACCGAGCAAAAACGTTGGATTCAACAGCGTGTGGAATCAGTGGTTGGTCAACCGACATTCACTGCAGAAGAAAAACGCGATTTTCTTGAAGAGCTAACCGCAGCTGAAGGTCTCGAGCGCTATTTGGGTGCAAAATTTCCGGGTGCCAAACGCTTTTCATTAGAAGGTGGTGATGCACTGATTCCTATGACCAAAGAGTTGATTCGTCATGCTGGTAAGAGTGGCATGCGCGAAGTGGTTATTGGTATGGCTCACCGCGGTCGTTTGAACATGTTAGTCAATGTTCTGGGTAAGAAACCACAAGATTTATTTGATGAGTTTGCGGGCAAGCACGGCGAATCATGGGGAACGGGTGATGTGAAGTATCACCAAGGTTTCTCGGCTGACTTTGCTACTCCAGGTGGTGATGTACACTTAGCGTTAGCATTTAACCCATCTCACTTAGAAATTGTAAATCCGGTAGTTATTGGCTCGGTGCGTGCTCGTCAAGACCGCCTAGGTGATAAAAACGGCAGTACGGTTCTTCCTATTACCATTCACGGTGACTCGGCGATTGCTGGTCAAGGCGTTGTAGCTGAGACATTTAACATGTCGCAATCTCGTGGCTATCGTGTCGGTGGTACGGTACGTATTGTTGTCAACAACCAAGTTGGTTTTACAACTTCAAACCCTCGTGATATGCGTTCGACTATGTACTGTACCGATATTGCCAAGATGGTACAGGCTCCGATTTTTCACGTGAATGCAGACGATCCAGAAGCGGTTGCATTTGTTACTCGTCTTGCTTTGGATTATCGCAACGAGTTTAAACGAGATGTGGTCATTGATCTTGTTTGCTACCGCCGTCATGGTCATAACGAAGCTGATGAGCCAAACGCAACTCAGCCAATTATGTATCAAAAGATCAAAAAACATCCAACCCCTCGTAAGTTGTACGCAGATGTTTTGATTGAGCGCGGTGACAACGACATTGAAACTGCAACGCTAATGATCAATGAATATCGAGACGCGTTAGATCGTGGCGATATTGTTGTTAAAGAATGGCGTCCGATGGCACTGCACTCGGTTGATTGGTCTCCTTATCTCGGTCACGACTGGGACACGCCATGGCAGAGCCAATACGATAAAGAGCGCTTGGTTGACCTAGGTCTTCGCCTATGCCAATACCCAGACAGTCACAAACTGCAAAGTCGTGTAAACAAGCTTTATAACGATCGCTTGTCGATGATGAGTGGTGAGAAGCCTGTTGATTGGGGTATGGCAGAAACATTGGCATATGCGACATTGGTTGATGACGGTAAACGCATTCGTATTTCTGGGCAGGATTCAGGTCGTGGTACCTTCTTCCATCGCCATTCGGTATTGCACAATCAATCAGATGCAAGCACCTATATCCCGTTGGCAAACCTTCATGATAAACAGGGTCCTTTCCAAGTGATTGACTCTGTATTATCAGAAGAAGCAGTACTTGCATTTGAGTACGGTTATGCAACGGCGGAACCAAGTGGTTTAACTGTTTGGGAAGCCCAGTTTGGTGACTTTGCCAATGGTGCTCAAGTTGTGATTGACCAGTTTATTTCTTCTGGTGAGCAGAAATGGGCACGCTTATGTGGTCTAACTATGCTGTTGCCACATGGTTATGAAGGTCAAGGTCCGGAGCACTCTTCGGCTCGTTTAGAGCGTTACCTACAGTTATGTGCAGAGCAGAATATGCAGGTTGTTGTACCATCAACGCCAGCACAGGTTTATCACATGATTCGTCGTCAAGTGGTTCGTCCAATGCGTCGACCTTTGATAGTGATGTCACCGAAATCTTTGCTTCGTCACCCATTATGTATTTCTAGTCTTGATGATCTGTCTGATGGCACTTTCCTACCTGCTATTCCGGAGATTGATACTCTTGAGCCAAGCAAGGTGAAACGCGTGGTGTTCTGTTCAGGTAAGGTTTACTACGACTTACTAGACCAACGCCGCAAGAACGAGCAAGAAGATGTGGCTATCGTGCGTATTGAGCAGCTCTATCCATTCCCATTGGAAGATGTGAAAGAAGCTATCGCTCAGTACACCAATGTTGAAGATTTTGTTTGGTGCCAAGAAGAGCCTCAAAACCAAGGTGCTTGGTATTGTAGCCAACATAACTTCCGTGCAGCTATTCCAGCAGGCGCTGACCTCAAATATGCAGGTCGCCCAGCATCGGCTTCTCCGGCGGTAGGTTACATGTCGGTTCATTTGAAACAACAAAAAGCGTTGGTTGAAGACGCTCTGACCACTGGTTCTAATACATTAGATTCCCAAACCTCAGATAAAGAACTAGAAGTATAAGGAAGATAGAAATGACAATTGAAATTCTGGTTCCAGATTTACCTGAATCAGTCGCTGACGCAACCGTCGCTACTTGGCACAAACAACCGGGTGATATGGTTGAACGTGACGAAGTACTTGTTGATATCGAAACCGATAAGGTCGTGCTTGAAGTGCCAGCACCAGAATCGGGTGTTTTGGAAGCGATCATCGAAGTTGATGGTGCGACAGTACTTTCTAAACAGCTTCTCGCAAGACTTAAGCCCGGTGCTGTTGCTGGTGAGCCAACAACAGATACCACTGAAGATACAC
The DNA here is from genome assembly GCF_050337565.1 of Vibrio kasasachensis. NCBI lineage: Bacteria > Pseudomonadati > Pseudomonadota > Gammaproteobacteria > Vibrionales > Vibrionaceae > Vibrio > Vibrio kasasachensis. Next base: position 51,760 of record NZ_JAKJTB010000020.1, read on the forward strand.
AAGCGTCACCTGATAAACGTCATAAGGCTTCTCTTTCTGAGGAGAGTAATGATGCACTGAGCCCTGCGGTTCGCCGTCTATTGGCTGAACATGGCCTGGAACCTTCACAAGTGAAAGGTACAGGGGTAGGTGGTCGTATCACGCGTGAAGATATCGATGCTCACTTGGCGAGAGCGAAATCTGAACCAACAGTGGCTGAAGTGGTTGAACAAGCACCAGCGACAGCGCGTAGCCAAAAGCGCGTGCCAATGACTCGTCTGCGTAAGACAGTGGCTAACCGTTTACTTCAAGCGAAGAACAGTACAGCAATGCTGACAACTTTCAACGAAGTCAACATGAAGCCAATTATGGATCTTCGTAAGCAATACAAAGACCAGTTTGAAGAGCGTCATGGTATTCGCCTCGGTTTCATGTCTTTCTACGTGAAAGCGGTAACGGAAGCGCTTAAACGTTATCCGGAAGTGAATGCTTCACTTGATGGTGAAGATATTGTTTACCACAACTATTTTGATATCAGTATGGCGGTATCAACGCCACGTGGTCTTGTTACTCCAGTACTTAAAGACTGTGACACACTAGGTTTTGCTGATGTAGAAAAAGGCATCAAGGAGCTGGCAATCAAAGGTCGTGATGGCAAGTTAACGGTTGATGAGTTGATCGGCGGTAACTTCACAATCACTAACGGTGGTGTGTTTGGTTCGTTGATGTCTACACCAATCATCAACCCGCCGCAATCCGCTATCTTGGGTATGCATAAGATCCAAGATCGTCCGATGGCTGTTGATGGCAAGGTAGAAATTCTACCAATGATGTATTTGGCTCTATCTTATGACCATCGCCTTATTGATGGACGTGAGTCAGTTGGCTTCTTAGTGACCATTAAAGAGTTACTTGAAGACCCAGCGCGTCTCTTGTTAGACGTTTAATATCGCTAAAACGTCGAGTTGTCTTTGATGGCTCGACGCTTATAGCTTACGGGGCTAGACTAGCTCAACTGTCTGGTCTTAATTGAATCTTATTGCGATTGATTTGAGAAGACGCTACGGATGAATTTGGTAAAACTCAACTACGGCGTCATGGAAATTATAATTCCCTTAAGGGAAAAACAAACGGAATATCAAAATGAATTTGCATGAATACCAAGCCAAACAGCTGTTTGCAGAATTCGGTTTGCCTGTACCTGAAGGCTATGCTTGTGATACACCACAAGCAGCTTTCGAAGCAGCTGGTCGTATTAGTACCGAGAAAAAAGTCGTTAAATGTCAAGTTCACGCTGGTGGTCGCGGTAAAGCGGGCGGTGTGGAACTGCATGATACAAAAGAAGGCGTGAAAGCATTTGCGCAAAAATGGCTAGGTAAAAACTTAGTTACTTACCAAACAGACGCTAATGGTCAGCCTGTCACTAAAATCTTAGTTGAAGAAGCATCTGATATTGCAAACGAGTTGTACTTGGGTGCGGTCGTTGACCGCTCAACTCGCCGCGTTGTATTTATGGCTTCAACCGAAGGCGGTGTGGAAATCGAAAAAGTGGCGGAAGAAACGCCAGAGCTTATCCACAAAGCAGCGATTGATCCTTTTGTTGGTCCTCAGGCTTATCAAGGTCGTGAACTAGCATTCAAATTAGGTCTTAAAGGCGACCAAATTAAACAGTTCGTTAAGATTTTCATTGGTCTTGCTGAGATGTTTGATCAATATGATCTCGCACTACTAGAAATCAACCCTCTAGTTGTCACCGGATCGGGTGATCTGGTCTGTCTAGATGGCAAAATTAACATCGATTCTAATGCGCTTTATCGTCAGCCAAAATTGCGCGAGATGCACGATCCGTCGCAAGAAGACGAGCGCGAAGCACATGCAGCGCAATGGGAACTAAACTACGTAGCCTTAGATGGCAGCATCGGTTGTATGGTTAATGGTGCTGGTCTAGCAATGGGTACCATGGATATCGTGAATTTGCATGGTGGTCAACCAGCTAACTTCCTTGATGTTGGCGGTGGTGCAACTAAAGAACGCGTAACAGAAGCTTTTAAGATCATTTTATCTGACAGCAATGTGAAAGCTGTTCTGGTTAATATTTTCGGCGGCATAGTACGTTGTGACCTAATTGCAGAAGGCATTATAGGCGCAGTTGAAGAAGTCGGCGTAGAAGTACCAGTTGTGGTTCGTCTTGAAGGCAACAATGCGCCGTTAGGTTCGCAAAAACTAGCTGAAAGTGGTCTAAACATTATTGCTGCAAACTCTCTAACTGAAGCAGCAGAAAAAGTAGTTGCTGCTGCGGAGGGCAAATAATGTCAGTACTAATTAATAAAGATACCAAGGTTATTTGTCAGGGCTTTACGGGTGGTCAGGGTACTTTCCACTCAGAGCAAGCTATAGCTTACGGTACGCAAATGGTTGGTGGTGTTTCTCCGGGTAAAGGCGGTCAAAAACACCTTGGTCTACCAGTATTTAATACGGTTCGTGAGGCGGTAGAACTGACAGGTGCTACTGCATCGGTTATCTATGTACCAGCGCCTTTCTGTAAGGATGCAATTCTGGAAGCGATTGATGCGGGTATCAAGCTTATCGTGACTATCACTGAAGGCATTCCAACGCTTGATCTACTTGACGTTAAAGTGCGTTTAGATGAAGCGGGCGTTGTGATGATTGGTCCGAACTGTCCGGGGGTTATTACTCCAGACGAATGTAAGATTGGTATCATGCCTGGTCATATTCACCAGAAGGGTCGCGTTGGTATCGTATCTCGTTCAGGCACGCTGACTTATGAAGCGGTTAAGCAAACGACAGACGAAGGTTTTGGTCAATCAACTTGTGTTGGTATCGGCGGCGATCCAATTCCAGGTTCAAACTTCATTGATATTCTTAAGCTGTTTCAAGACGATCCAGAAACAGAAGCGATTGTCATGATCGGCGAGATCGGTGGTACAGCGGAAGAAGAAGCGGCGGCATTTATTAAAGATAACGTGACTAAGCCAGTTGTTTCTTACATTGCAGGTGTAACAGCACCTCCTGGTAAACGCATGGGTCATGCTGGTGCGATTATCTCAGGTGGCAAAGGCACTGCTGAAGATAAGTTTGCCGCGCTAGAAGCTGCTGGTGTGAAAACCGTTAAGTCTCTTGCTGATATCGGCAAAGCTCTACGTGAAGTAACCGGCTGGTAAACTTACATAGAACTAGAAATTATTAAAAGGCTTGGTTGAATAACCAAGCCTTTTTTTTAGGTCGAAATACGTATACCCGATTAATTTCGATATGCTTAGTTAAGCAAGAGTTGTCTATAGCAATTTGGCTTCTAATTGTTCGATACGCAATGTTAGCTCTGCAACCTGTTTTTCTAATTGGCTTACCTTATTATCAACTTGAACATCAGGTTTACTAATTTCAACTTTTGGTACGCGTTGGCTGTTTTTCCAGCTTTTAATTGTAGTGATAAGCGCTGGCATGGGAACCGGAAATTTCAAGCGTGATTTGACTAACGCAACGGTAGGCTCTTTTCCCTCGCGAACCAGCTGTTCAATCGCTTGCTCAAGTTCTTGGCTAACATCTTTGGTAAGCATTGTCTTTCCTTGTCTTAGGCACTGTATAAAACGGTGGATGATGCTATTTTACGGACTTACTTTGCATTAAGCGAATAGAAAAAATAGTGATGACATGTAAGATATTCGCCATTGAAATTGTGAGAAATCACTTATGTTATAAATCCGTACTACTAGTTTCAGGTGCTAAATATTTGAAATATTGACCATTGATTATTGATTGTTCATTTGTCGCAATATGTAAAATGCGTGTCGGATCATTGTTTGATTTGTAATTTAGTTTACATTGTGCATTCAAAAAGTGGCAAATAAAGCTAGCAGTCAAAGTAGGATCGCTTTGAACTCGTTAAGCACGCCAAGTGCAAAGGAATTAGTTTTTAATGGAAGATAGAAGGACAAGATAGGTAATCGACTTACCATAGAAAATCCTGCCACCAGACACTAAGTGTCAGACTACCTCCAATCAAAAAACTAGACTAGTTACAGTTATATCCAAGCATCTTGGGATTACTTGGGTATATAACGCTTTATCTTTACGTTGGCTAACGTATCGGCTTACACATTTTAATTTGAGAAGTGAAAGCTTCATTCAAATTTGCTGAAAGCAAGGAAGATTTGTGACCATCGCAACTCGACGCGTAATATTAGTGCCATATAACGAGTCTTTATTATCGGATTTTGTGGTCCTCAATTGTTGTGTGAAAAACCGTGCTCAGATGAACGGTCCCTACACAGTCGCCAAAGCTAGATTAGTCTTTGATCGTATTTTGAGTGATCATACTCTGTACGCACGCGCGGTACTTGATAGCCGAACTCGTGAATACATCGGGCATATATTTATAAGTGATCTTCAATCTGTCCCTGAACTGGGTTATTTGTTTGATAAAGCTTATTGGGGAAAAGGCATTGCTAGCGAAGCATTAGGAGCTTTCTTTAACAAAGTGCTTAGAGATTTGTCACTAAAAACGGTGAGGGCAACGTCGAACGTCGATCATGCTGCATCGATTAGGTTGCTAGAAAAACTTGGCTTTGTAAAAAAAGGTCTCAATAGCGATAGCCACGGACCTTTTTTTGAATACGAATTTACATCCGATGCGGTGGTAGATGAAAGTGAATTACTCGAAACCCTATCATAATGAGTTCACCTTGGTAGCAATCATCACCGAGTGATGAAAACTCAAATTGATAGATTGTATGCCAACGCCAGGTACCGTCCGGCGTTTTTATCTTATGTGCTTTCAACGCGGTACTGACTAACTGTAAATCGAGTTGCTCGCATTTCCGCTGGATAGCAACTTTAGCTAACTCTGACTGTCTTCTTTGCTGCCAAAACAACATACAGACAATGCAGAGAAATAAAATGGCAAACAAATCAGTGAACATATCCATCGCTCGCTACTGTGGTCATTAAGCTTTCGTCGCTTTCTGTAAATTAATCAGTGCCGTTGCTAGTTCTTCAGAAGGTGAAGAATGCAGTAAAGGCAGTAGCACCATGCGCAATTCAGGAAGCATCACCAAATCGGAAAATAGTTGGTTAAAAAGGTTCTGGTTGCCTGTTTGTGCTAATCGTAATAAAAACACCTCTGCAATTTTGCTATCGGCAAGCAAGTGCCAACTGCGCCCTGCAATACCAATGAGAACTTCTTGATGGCTTAAGCGTGGGCTTTCCAGTACTTGTTTTAATAAAGGCAGCGAGAGCGCACTATCTGCGCCAGAAAGGGCGCGAGTTAGTGCTGAAAGCAAAAACAAATCGGGCTCTTTATGGTCAATTTGCGCTTGGGTCAGTTCGGCGATACGTTGCGCTAATTTTTCTGGTAAAACAATATGTTCCAGAGCGCCTAATGTGGCATAGAGCGGCTCATTGGGCAAATGAGGAAGAGCTTTACGCAGCTCGACACCATTTTGTTCTGAACCCAGTCGAGCACAGATATCCGTGATCCCTTGTAAGCCTACCGTTTGCCAATTGTTCCAACCTAGCCCACCTTTGAAGTAATGTTGTGCATGCTCGTAGTATTGACTGGACGGTAGGTTGAGTTCGGCACGGATCTGGCTATGGAAAACCGACATTTTGTCTTCGGTTGGTTTATAAGTATATGGGTTGTTAGCCAGTTTCTGTTGTTGAACTTCGCTCATCTCTTGATTTAAGCGAGTCCCCATAGCTTCAACCACAAACTTGATAAAGTTACCTACATCTGCTTGTTTTAACAGACCTCGTTCATCCAGTTCAAATTTTAAGAACCAAATCCAAGGTTGCTTGGTTTCATTCCAATAAGCGATCGCCAAATGGGCATGGCGCTGCAGTGGGAACGGGTAGGGTTGTTGGCCTTTTTCAATTTGTTGAAAGGTTTGGTTATCGATATTCTTAATGCGACGTCCAAGATCAAAGATCTTAAATTGACAATCGCTATTGTGTAGTAACTCACTGAGAGTATGAATGGTTTCCATGGGAGACTTTTCCTAACTTTCTTTCCCTTATAAATGGTACTCTATAGGTTAATTTCAAGGTCATCGACAAAGATAAATGAAACATGATATTCCGCTCAAGGTTTTACTTGATGAGCTAGAACAGCAACTTCGTGATACCAAGCTATGGCAGGATACCCCCCCTTTACCTCAATTACTGACAAGTGAACAACCTTTCGCGTTAGACACTTTGGAGCCTCAGCAATGGCTACAGTGGATTTTTTTACCGCGTATGCGCATGTTAATCGAGGCAAAAAAAACATTACCTAAAGGGTTTGCTATTGCACCGTATTTTGATGAATGCTGGCAGCATAAAAAAGAGTTATCTACGTTACTGGTGGTTATTCGCCAAATTGATCAAGAGGGCGCATAAGTGTTAGAAATCGTTTATCAGGATGAGTATTTTGTTGCGGTGAATAAACCGGCAGGAATGTTAGTGCATCGAAGTTGGTTGGATAAGCATGAGACGCAATTTGTCATGCAAACTTTGCGTGATCAAATAGGTCAGCACGTCTTTCCGTTACACCGATTAGATAGACCAACATCAGGTGTATTGATTTTTGCACTATCAAGTCAAACTGCATCTCAAGCAATGCCAATGTTTGCTAATCACGAAATGAAGAAAACGTACCATGCGATAGTTCGTGGTTGGATAGAAGAAGGTGCAACGCTTGATTACCCATTGAAAGTGGAGTTGGATAAAATTGCCGATAAGTTTGCGAGCACGGAAAAAGAAGCTCAAGAAGCGGTGACGGATTATCAGCCCCTTGCCCAAGTAGAAGTGCCACTCTCGACAGGGCGATTTCCGACGACCCGTTACTGTTTGATGGAACTTAGCCCACATACAGGTCGAAAACACCAACTGCGTCGTCATATGGCACACCTGCGCCACCCTATCGTGGGCGATACTACTCATGGTGATGGAAAGCACAATAAACTGTTTCGCGATGTCTATGACTCACACAGGCTACTTCTACATGCCACCAGTTTAGAGTTTGTTCACCCATTTAGCGGTGAAACTATCATCATTAAAGCGGGTTTTGATGAAACATGGCACAAGCTCTGTCAGGAGTTTAGCTGGCAAACACCACAAATTTAAAACAACAAAGCCCTCATTTGAGGGCTTTGTTGTATTTACTTAGCGAGTCTAAGTGTCACTCGATTGAAGTGCTATTTGCTTAGGTAATCTCGAATAGACTGTTCAATACCTTTTGCATCTAGCCCTAGTTCTTCATAAAGCTGCTCTTGTGTCCCTTGCGCAATGAAGCGATCAGGTAAACCAAGGTTAAGCACTGGTTTTAGCACTTTCTCTTGCATCATAAATTCAATCACTCCGGCACCAGCGCCGCCAGCGATTGCGTTCTCTTCAATAGTGACGAGAACATCATGATCAATGACCAACTGTTTAATTAGCGCATGATCGAGCGGTTTGGCGAAACGCATATCGGCGACAGTGGCGTTAAGTGCTTCGGCAGCTTCTAGTACACTTGGCATAAAGGTGCCGAAGTTTAGAATAGCGACCTTTTCGCCTTGGCGAATCATGCGACCTTTACCAATCTCTAATGCGGTAAAATCTTGCTCAATAGCTGTCCCCATGCCGCTACCACGGGGGTAACGCACAGCACTAGGACCAGTATGCTTGTGACCAGTGTAAAGCATTTGGCGACATTCATTTTCGTCACTTGGTGTCATGATCACCATGTTTGGAATACAGCGCATAAAGCTGATATCAAACGCACCTTGATGAGTTTGACCATCGGCACCAACTAAACCAGCTCGATCGATAGCAAACATCACAGGTAAATCCATGATGGCAACATCGTGGATTAATTGATCGTATCCGCGTTGCAAGAAAGTAGAGTATATCGCCACAATCGGGCTATTACCCGCAATTGCCATACCTGTTGCTAGCGTAACAGCGTGTTGCTCAGCGATCGCAACATCAAAATATTGCTGTGGGAATTCTTTAGAAAAACGCACCATGCCGGAGCCCTCGCGCATGGCAGGGGTTATGGCCATTAGCTTCGGATCTTGGGCGGCCATGTCACACAGAAAATCACCAAATATTTTTGAGAAAGTTGGCTTGTTACTGCTGCTTTTTGGCAAACTTGAATGGCTTGGGTCAAACTTAGGCACGCCGTGATAGCCAATCGGATCTTTCTCCGCTGGCTCATAACCTTTGCCTTTCTTGGTCATGATATGCAGGAACTGTGGACCTTTAAGTTCACGCATGTTTTTTAGCGTTTTTACCAACTCATTAACATCATGACCATCGACAGGTCCAATATAGTTAAAACCCAGTTCTTCGAATAACGTTCCTGGTATGACCATGCCTTTCAGGTGTTCTTCGGTGCGTTTTACCAACTCTTTAATCGGTGGAACACCGGAAAGTACGCGCTTGCCGCCTTCACGAATAGACGTGTAGAAATTCCCTGAAAGTAGCTGTGCAAGGTGGTTGTTCAATGCCCCCACGTTTTCAGAAATAGACATTTCGTTGTCGTTAAGAATCACTAACATATCTGAGTGAATATCACCGGCATGGTTCATCGCTTCAAAAGCGATACCAGCAGTGATAGCACCATCGCCGATCACGCTGACCACTTTACGGTTCTTATTCTCTTTGTGAGCACTAATAGCCATGCCCAAAGCGGCGCTAATCGAAGTAGATGAGTGACCGACAGAAAGCGTGTCGTACTCGCTTTCTCCACGCCATGGAAATGGGTGCAAGCCATCTTTCTGACGAATCGTTGGCATTTGTTCACGTCGACCCGTTAAAATTTTATGCGGGTAAGCTTGATGACCTACATCCCAAATAAGTTGATCAAACGGAGTGTTATAGACGTAATGAAGCGCCACGGTTAATTCAACCGTGCCCAATCCTGAAGCCAAGTGCCCACTCGACTGGCTTACAGAATTTAATAAGTAAGTGCGTAACTCATCACATAGCTTTGGTAGCACATCCTTAGGAAGGCTACGCAATTCTACTGGTGTATCCGCCAGTGCTAGTGTTGGGTACTTTGAAATATCAAGAGTCATAATTTTGCGCGCTTATAGTGTTAATTTTTGCGCTCGACGACGTATCGGGCGAACTCTTCCAATAACTCGGTATTGTATGGTATTGCATCTAGTGCTTGAAGCGCTTCCTGTAGCAGGTTATTCGCTTTATCTATCGCTCCCTGTAAGCCTAGCAGAGCAGGGTAAGTACTTTTATTCAACTCTTGGTCTGAGCCTTGAGGCTTGCCTAAGGTTTCGGTATCACTAACGATATCGAGAATGTCATCTTGTACTTGGAACGCCAATCCAATGGCATCGGCGTATCTATCCAATAACGGCATGACATCAATGGCCTTTTCGCCAGCGGCTAATGCTCCCAGTTGGATTGCGCATTTCATTAATGCACCGGTTTTGTTGCGATGGATTTCTTCAAGCTCTTCGAGCCCAATCAAGCGGTTTTCAGCTTGTAGATCGAGTGCTTGCCCCATACACATTCCAGCGGCACCAGACGCTTGCGCGAGCGATTTTACCATTTTAATACGTAACGGCTCAGCGTTTGGATTTAGTTTACCATCAGCAAGAATTGTAAACGCGAGCGTCTGCAATGAGTCGCCAGTTAGTATTGCTGTCGCTTCATCAAATTTGATGTGGCAAGTCATTTGCCCTCGACGAAGTTCATCGTCGTCCATTGCTGGTAAATCATCATGAATTAGAGAATAAGCGTGGATGCACTCAACTGCAGATGCAGGAGTATCAAGATCCTCTATCTTACAACCCAACATTTGACCTGTGATATAAACCAGAAAAGGTCGTGCACGCTTACCGCCGAGCAATAGCCCGTAACGCATAGCATCCACAAGAGGTTGATTTTGATGAGGAAGCTGGCTTAGCCACCATTCTAGTTGTTGACTATTTCGTTGCTGGAACGAGTTTAATGCCTCAAGCATAGAGCGATCTTCTAACAATATTATTCAGGCTGTTGGGTAAATTCAGCAAGTGGAGCGTCATCGTCGTTTTGCATTAATATGCTTACACGCTGCTCCGCGTCACTGAGCTTAGTTTGACCAGCACGAGCTAAAGATATGCCACGTTCGAACTTTTTCAGTGCTTCATCTAACGCTAAATCACCATTTTCAAGATCTTCAACAATCGAATCTAACTCACCAATGGTTGCTTCAAAGGTCATATTTTCGGGTTTCTTGCTCGCCATAATTTTTCTAGTTTTGGAAAGATGCACGAAAGTTACCCTAGAGGCTAATGATGGTCAAATTTAACCGAGCATATTTGTTAGAAAAATTGAGTTGGAACGGGGGGAATCGACAACGTGGGTTCAAATTTTGTTGAGTGAGATAGCGATTGATTAGCGCACTTCACGATCATCAAGTAACGAGAATGGAAACCGATTTAGATATATTGTGAGTGTGGTACCAATAAAAAGCTAAAGATTCACCGAGCCTGCCGATATAATTCCAGAGATAGAGTAATAGGTTAGCATGAGGAGTGCGTGTGGATTTAGCAACGCTAATAGGACTCATTGGCGGTTTCGCTTTCGTTATCATGGCTATGCTGTTAGGCGGAAGCATTATGATGTTCGTCGACGTTACGTCGATTCTAATCGTAATTGGTGGTTCTTCATTTATTGTGTTGATGAAGTTCACAGCTGGGCAATTTTTTGGTGCGGCCAAGATTGCTGGCAAAGCTTTCATGTTTAAAACGGATGAGCCTGAAGATCTTATCGCTAAAGTTGTTGAGATGGCAGATGCGGCACGTAAAGGTGGCTTCTTGGCTCTCGAAGAGATGGAAATTACTAATAGCTTCATGCAAAAAGGCATTGATTTACTGGTCGATGGGCATGATGCTGACGTTGTACGCTCAGCTCTACAAAAAGATATTGCATTGACTGACGAACGTCATGAGAAAGGTACCAGCGTATTTAAAGCCTATGGTGATGTAGCCCCTGCGATGGGGATGATCGGCACCTTGGTTGGTTTGGTTGCTATGCTATCAAACATGGATGACCCGAAATCAATTGGTCCTGCAATGGCGGTTGCGTTGTTGACCACGCTATATGGGGCAGTTTTATCGAACATGGTTTTCTTCCCTATCGCAGATAAACTGTCTTTACGCCGAGAACAAGAAAAACTCAACCGTCGTTTGATCATGGACGGAGTGCTTGCCATTCAAGATGGGCAAAACCCGCGTGTTATTGATAGCTACTTGAAGAATTACCTTAATGAAGGTAAGCGTTCGCTCGATATCGATAACAATTAAGGGGCGACTATGGATGATGATAACGAATGTAAATGTCCGCCCCCTGGCGCGCCCTTGTGGATGACGACATTTTCAGACTTGATGACACTTCTGATGTGTTTTTTCGTGTTATTGCTTTCTTTTTCGGAAATGGACGTACTGAAATTTAAGCAAATAGCGGGCTCAATGAAGTTCGCTTTTGGTGTGCAAAATAGATTAGAAGTCAAAGATATACCTAAGGGCACCAGTATTATCGCACAAGAGTTTCGTCCTGGACGCCCAGAGCCTACTCCGATTGATGTCATCATGCAGCAAACGATCGATATTACTCAGCAAACGCTAGAATTTCATGAAGGTGAGTCAGATCGAGCTGGTGGTACCCAAAGGGATGAAGGTAAGTTGACCGGCGGGCAATCCCCAGAAACGTCAACGAAGAATAATCAGAATTCCGAAACAGACAAAGATCAGCAGCAATCTGCTCAGGCGTCACAAGAGATGGAGACGCTGACGGAAAATATTAAGAAAGCCCTTACACGAGAAATCGAGCAAGGTGCGATAGAGGTAGAAAATTTAGGTCAACAGATCGTTATTCGTATTCGAGAGCAAGGTGCGTTTCCTGCCGGTTCTGCGTTCTTACAGCCCAAATTTAGACCGCTTGTTCGCCAAGTTGCTGACTTAGTTAAAGATGTACCGGGAATTGTTCGTGTGTCAGGTCATACTGATAATCAACGATTAGATTCAGAGCTTTATCGTTCTAACTGGGATCTTTCGGCGCAACGCGCAGTATCAGTGGCGCAAGAGATGGAGAAGGTTCGCGGTTTCTCTCATCAAAGATTGCGAGTTAGAGGTATGGCGGATACTGAACCGCTTGGACCAAATGACACAGAGTTGCAGCGTTCCCGTAACCGGCGCGTTGAAATTAGCATAATGCAGGGAGAGCCTTTTTATAGCGAAACGATCCCCGCAACGCAGAATTAAATGCGCAAAATGGGCACACTAAAAAGACGAGCGTAACGCTCGTCTTTTTTATGGACTTTTCATCGTGTATAATCTTGCGCCCTAAAGGTCCTCTGTGAAATGGTAGCCAAACTAACCGCCACAGTAGTGATGATTGCGAAAACTGTTAACCAGTGAAGTGAAGTATGAAATTTATTGTAAAGCCCCATCCGGAAATTTTTGTAAAAAGTGAGTCGGTGCGCAAGCGCTTCACAAAGATTCTTGAGTGTAACATTCGCAACATTATCAAGCTTCGTACCGAGTCTGTAGCGGTATTTAACCGTCGCGACCATATTGAAGTAACATCAGAGAGTGACCAATACCACGCTGAGGTATTAGAGATCCTAACGCACACGCCGGGGATCCATCATACATTGGAAGTTAAGCAATCTGATTTTACGGACCTACATCATATTTATGAGCAAGTGCTCGAGTTAAGCGGTTCATTGATTGTTGATAAAACGTTTGTAGTGCGTGCTAAACGTCGTGGTAAGCATGACTTCACTTCTATCGAACTAGAGCGTTATGTTGGTGGCGGTTTGAACCAGGCGGTTGAAACCGCACGTGTTAAACTGCACAAGCCTGACGTAACCATTAACGTCGAAGTCTCAAACGACAAACTTAACCAAGTTCTTGCTCGTCACAAAGGTCTTGGTGGTTTCCCTCTAGGGACACAAGAAGATGTACTCAGCCTGATTTCAGGTGGCTTCGACTCTGGTGTTTCAAGTTACCTCCATATCAAGCGTGGTTCTAAAGTACATTATTGTTTCTTTAACTTAGGTGGACCTGCGCACGAAATTGGTGTTAAGCAAGTATCACATTACCTATGGAATAAATACGGTTCTTCAGCAAAAGTACGCTTTATCTCGGTCGACTTTGAGCCAGTCGTGGCTGAAATATTAGAAAAAGTCGATGATGGTCAAATGGGCGTGGTTCTTAAACGTATGTTTATGCGTGCCGCGGGTCAGATAGCAGAGAAATTTGGTATCCAAGCTTTGGTCACGGGTGAGGCTCTTGGTCAAGTATCCAGCCAAACACTGACAAATTTACGTCATATCGACAACGTGACAGACACACTGATTCTACGTCCACTTATTAACTGGGACAAAGAAGATATCATTGACGTAGCACGTAAGATTGGAACTGAAGATTTCGCGAAAATCATGCCTGAATATTGTGGTGTGATTTCTAAGAAGCCAACTGTAAAAGCGGTCAAAGGCAAATTAGAAGCGGAAGAAGCCAATTTTGATTTCTCGATTCTCGATCAAGTTGTTAGCGATGCCCGTCAAATGGATATTCGTGATATTGCAAAAGAGTCGGAAAAAGCGGCACCAGAAGTTGAGCAAGTTCAAGCGGTAGAAGAGCACGCGATTGTGCTTGATATCCGTAGCCCAGATGAAGAAGACGAGAGTCCGCTGGAAATTGAAGGCGTGGAAGTGAAACACCTGCCATTCTACAAACTAGCGACTCAGTTCGGTGATCTAGACCAGAGCCAAACTTACTTATTGTATTGTGACCGTGGTGTGATGAGCCGTTTGCAAGCGCTTTACCTACAAGAGCAAGGTTTTGCTAATGTTAAGGTTTACCGTCCATAGATTGGTGTTAAGCGCCAAGCAATGTGATTAGATAGAAAGCAGGCTCTCTCGAGTCTGCTTTTTTTATGTCTCACGTACAAAATACAAATATTGGGCAATAAAAAAACACCGCCATTTAGGCGGTGCTATAAAATTTGACAGACAGGTCAAAATAAATACAGAAAGTATAAGTTTTGCTTCTAGGATTGATAAAGCAAAACTTTGGTAGAAGACTACCGAACTCGAAGTACGAGTTTGCAAACACAACATCGCAACAACAAAACCAATTGGTTGAAAACCAAGCCGTTCAGGTCTGTATTGCTGAATGAAATATAGAATTTCTCTGGTCGTCAGGCAATGGACATTTTATAATGTTTCAGATAAAAAAAACTAATCCAATACATTGAGGGCTCCCAATGTCCAGAAGACTACCGCCTTTGAACTCATTGAAGGTATTTGAAGCTGCCGCTCGACACCTGAGTTTCACTCGAGCAGCAGAAGAGTTATTTGTGACTCAGGCCGCAGTTAGCCATCAAATCAAAGCGTTAGAAGAATTTCTTGGTTTAAAGCTGTTTCGTCGTCGCAACCGTTCTTTGCTATTAACCGAGGAAGGGCAAAGCTATTTCCTCGATATAAAGGACATCTTTACTTCACTATCAGAGGCAACAGATAAAGTATTAGAACGCAGTGAAAAAGGTGCGCTAACGATTAGTTTATCGCCAAGTTTTGCGATTCAATGGCTAGTGCCGCGCTTAGCTGACTTCAATCAGCAAGAGCCTGATATTGATGTTCGTATCAAAGCCGTCGATATTGAAGAAGGTTCTCTAACCGATGATGTCGATGTCGCTATCTACTATGGTAGAGGAAATTGGCCAGGTCTGCGCGCAGACAAGTTATACCAAGAATTCCTAATCCCACTTTGTTCTCCTTCGCTATTACTCGGGCCTAAACCACTCGCTGAATTGAGTGATTTAAACAATCATACTTTGCTGCATGACACCTCACGTAAAGATTGGAAGCACTTTGCTAAATTTCATGGCATTGAAGGCGTGAATCTTAATCATGGTCCTATTTTTAGCCATTCAACTATGGTTCTACAGGCTGCGGCACACGGACAAGGGGTTGCCTTGGGAAATAACGTGTTAGCGCAACCAGAGCTTGAAGCCGGACGTTTGATCGCTCCTTTTGATGAAGTATTGCAAACTAAGAACGCTTTCTATGTTGTTTGCCATGAAAAACAGGCAGAGATGGGGCGTATCGCAACGTTTCGAGATTGGATGTTAGCCAAAGCTCAGAGTGAGCAAGAGGAGTTGCTGGAAGATGACGAGTAACAGCCTCATCGACGGTGAAAATAACACGCCACTGTTTGTGTTTGCCCATGGGGCTGGTGCTGATATGGATCATAGCTTCATGCAACAGGTTACTAAGGGGCTGGTAGCAAAAGGCATCAAAGTTGTACGGTTTAACTTTCCTTATATGGTTAAACGAGCCGAAGATGGCAAAAGGCGCCCACCAGATAGAGCGCCGAAGTTACTCGAAGCATTTGAAGAGATAATAGCTGCATATACGGAGAAACCAATCGTGATTGGTGGTAAATCGATGGGAGGGCGGATGGCGAGCCTGCTGGGTGAGAACTCATTGGTCTCCGGAATTGCTTGCTTAGGTTTTCCATTTCATCCACCAGGTAAACCTGAAAAATACAAAGGTGAGCACTTAGCTAGCTTGGTAAAGCCATGTTTGATCGTGCAAGGTGAGCGAGACACATTTGGTAAGCGAGAAGAATTTTCTGATTTTGCGCTTTCAGATAGCGTGAAAACAGTGTTCATACCTGATGGCGATCATAGTTTTAAGCCGCGGAAAAGCTCCGGCTATACCGAGGCGCAAAACATTGCGTTGGTGATAGAAGCGCTGACACATTTTATCTTTGAGGTGAATCATGAGAGCAAATAATTTGATCGCGTTTGGTGGCATTCTTGCTGGTGTTGGTGTCGCATTGGGCGCCTTCGCTTCTCATGGTTTGAAGAAGATTTTGTCACCTTATTTACTCGATGTATTTTCCATTGCCGTTCAATATCAGTTTATTCATGCCACTGCTATTATCCTTTGTGGCATGCTGCTATTAATGAAACTTGGCACAAAAGCACAAAAGTATTTTTTCATCTCGGCAATTTGCTTTATTATCGGCATCTTTTGTTTTAGCGGCAGTCTCTACGCCTTAGCGCTAACGGGCGTGAAATGGTTTGGACCTATCACGCCACTTGGTGGCATGACCTTTATGGTCGGCTGGGCATTGTTCGTTTATGCAGCACTACAGATCAAAAGAGGTGAGTAAGTGAAACAACTGATGCTTTATTGCCGTTCGGGCTTTGAAAAAGAGTGTGCAGGTGAGATTCAAGACCGTGCTTCGGCGCTGGAAGTGTTTGGTTTTCCACGTTTACAAAAGAACTCTGGTTACGTGCTGTTTGAGTGCTACCAGAATGGTGATGCACAAAAGCTGGTTAAAGGGCTAGATTTCAATTCGTTGATTTTTGCACGCCAAATGTTTGCTGTGGCAACGGAAGTGACGGATCTACCACGTGAAGATCGTATTTCACCAATTCTTTCTGAATTGAGTGAGAGCGATAATATGCCTATGTGTGGTGACTTGCGCATTGAAACGCCAGATACTAATGAAGCGAAAGAGCTTTTAAAATTCTGCCGTAAATTTACCGTGCCGATGCGCCAAGCATTGCGTGGTAAAGGTGTGCTGATGAATAAAGAACATGCGAAAAAGCCAGTACTACATATCTGCTTTGTTGCTCCAGGGCATTGCTACATTGGTTACTCGCTGCCAAGCAACAGCTCGCAATTCTTCATGGGTATTCCGCGTCTAAAATTCCCTGCTGATGCTCCAAGCCGTTCAACATTGAAGCTGGAAGAAGCATTTCACGTGTTTATTCCACGCAGTGAGTGGGATGAGCGTTTGGCTTCGGGTATGTGGTGCGTTGATCTCGGCGCTTGTCCGGGTGGTTGGACGTATCAATTGGTCAAACGTTCTATGTTTGTCCATGCAGTAGACAACGGCATGATGGCGGAAAGCCTGATGGACACAGGTCAAGTTAAACACCATCAAAAGGATGGCTTTAAGTTTGAGCCAGAGCGTAAAAACGTGACTTGGATAGTGTGCGATATGATCGAAAAACCATCGCGCGTTGCACAGCTTATGGGTGAGTGGATCATCAGTGGTTGGGCTAAAGAGGCAATCTTTAACCTTAAACTTCCGATGAAAGGTCGTTACGATGAAGTACTTCAAGATATTGAAAACTTGAAGGTCTTCTTAAAAGATAATAACGTGCACTTTAGGCTTCAAGCAAAACATCTCTATCATGACCGTGAAGAAATTACGGTGCACCTACAGTGCTTATCGAACATCTCACCGCACTAATTTGTGCGCACTTAAATTGAAAAGCTCCCAATGGGAGCTTTTTTTGTATATTGGTTTATTGATTTGGACCGTTATAGCGTAAGTCTTGTAGGTTAAAGCCCAATTCAATATCCGTTTTTAACGCGGCTACTTGTTTGCAAATTCTTGCCATCTCGATATGTTGGTCTAGTTTTTTTCGATATTTAGTTGGCAGCTCGTCGCTGAGATACGCTTGCTCAATATCACTGAATTGCGTCAATATTTCTTTCGCAGCTTTAGGACCGACACCGGTAACGCCGGGCACTTGGCTAGAACTGATCCCCGCTAAGCCCCAGAAATCACCTAACTGAGTTGGCTTTACGCCAAACTTCTCTTCAATAAAGGGCTCATCAAGCCAGCGATGTTGAAAGTAATCGCGAATCTGCAAAGTGGGTGAGAGCAATTGGCAATAGCCCTTGTCGGTTGAGATTATAGTTACCTTCTCATTGTGGCTTGCTACCTTGATTGCCAATGTTGCAACTAAATCGTCAGCTTCATCGCCTTCAGATAACAATGAATCAATTCCCAGTTTCCACCAAGCATCTTGTATGGCATCTAAGCCATTCAGTAACGCTTCAGGCATTGGCTTGCGGTTTTGTTTATATTCAGGGAGGATTTCAGCGCGCCAACCACGCTCTTGTAAGTGGTGATCAAATACAGCGATGATATGGGTGGGCTTTGATTCGTTAATAATACGAGTCAGAGTGCGTCCGGTGGTGTCTATCGTTCTGGCGATATCGTTCGCATCGGGTTGTACTGAATGCACACGCCGAATCAAGTTTAAAGCATCGATGATAACAAGATGAATAGACATAAAGGTATAAAAAATAAGGACCACAGGCCCTTATTGTAATTGAACTAAATTGGAAAGTCAGTGAATGCACTTATTTCGTTTCAGACACTATTTTGTAGCAAGGTACATAATCAGTGTCACCAGGAAGTTTCATGCGGTGTTGGTTAACAAAGTCTTTTAACAGCCGGTCCATTTTTTTCATCAAATCAGCATCGCCATCTAAAACAAACGGTCCTTTACGCTCAATTTCGCGAATACCTTCCGCTTTAACATTACCGGCCACAATACCTGAGAATGCTTGTCTCAGTGCGGCTGCCAAGTTCTCTGGACGTTGGTTAAGGTGTAAGTCTAAGCTTGCCATTGCATCATGAGTGGGGTCGAAGGGCAGTTGGAATTCTGGCTCAATTTTAAGTGACCAGTTGAAGCTATAAGCATCGCCTGTATCTTTACGGTGTTGGCGGACTTGGTCCATGCTTTGTTTCATTATGCGTGCAACTTGCTCTGGATCATCAACCACAATTTGATAATGCTTTTGCGCCGCTTCACCCAGTGTGTCGCCGATAAACTGGTCGATAGAGCGGAAGTAAGCTTCACTTTCTTTTGGACCAGTTAATACGATTGGCAATGGCTGCTCAGCATTTTCTGGATGCATCATTATGCCGAGGATATAGAGTAATTCTTCTGCTGTGCCCGGACCGCCAGGGAAGATCACAATGCCATGCGCCATGCGTACAAATGCTTCTAGGCGTTTTTCAATGTCTGGCATGATAACAAGTTCGTTAACGATAGGGTTTGGTGGCTCGGCAGCAATAATTGATGGCTCGGTTAACCCTAAGTAACGTTGATCTGTATAGCGTTGCTTCGCATGACCAATTGCCGCACCTTTCATTGGTCCTTCCATTGCACCAGGACCACAGCCTGTACAAATATTTAGTTCACGCAGACCAAGTTCATGACCAACTAAGCGTGTGTATTGATATTCGCTTTCATTGATGGAGTGTCCACCCCAGCAGACCACTAAATTAGGTTCAATACCAGGGGTCAACGCACTGGCATTGCGCAGAATACCGAACACAAGATTAGTAATATGCGTAGCGTTGGTCAGGTTTAAACGTTGATTATCAGCTAAGTGCATATTGACGTAGACGATGTCACGCAATACGGCAAACAGATGCTCTTGAATACCTTTGATTATATGACCATCAACGAAAGCATGTTCAGGTGGATTAGTCAGTTCGAGTTTAATGCCACGTTCGCGACGCATTACATTTACATCAAACGATTTGTGTTTTTCTAACAGCTCTTTCGAGTTGTCAGTGTGGCTACCTGAGTTTAAAACTGCGAGGGTACAATTACGATAGAGTTGGTAAAGATCACTAGACGCAGTTTTCTTAAGGCGCTCAACTTCTAGTTGAGATAGCAAATCCATACTACCCGCAGGGCTGATGTGGGTGATCATGGTGACCTCCTTGGCTATTTTATGGCAGCTTAATCTTATACGTAGAGCTAGCCATTATTGTTTTTATTTTTATAGCGCAGAACCTTTAGCCACTAGCTTAATCGGTTTGCATTTCCCATTTGGTGTTGGGCTCGCATCAGTTGCTCAAATCCATATTACTAAGCAATTGATATCTTTAAACCTATCACATATTGGCAAAAATAAAAAAGCCGCTTAGTTATTATCCTAAGCGGCTTACTAGATTATGAGTCTATTTCCAAAGGATTTGCTCTGGACCAATACCTTTGGCTTCTCTTAGCATCACTCGTAGGCGATCAAGTACTTCTTCTGGGGTATCTGAATCTTTAAAGTAAGTACTGACAGCTGTTGCCGTGATAGTGATGTTTTGTTCACGGAACTTGAATGGCAATTGTGAGATTTGTTTTTGAATGACTTTAATCAGCTCGTAGCTTTCCGGATCTGCTCGCTCTGGAAGTAGGACAATAAATTCTTCACCAGTGAAACGCGCAATCGTATCCATGTCGCTAAGTTCTGACTTGATGTTACGTGCGATGATTTTAAGAGCCTTATCACCGGCGGTATAACCAAAGCTATCATTGAGCGCTTTGAAGTTGTCGATATCGAACTTAACTACTCGCAAGCTATGCTGGTTGCGAATCCAGCGGCGGTATTCAACTTCTAAACGCTCGTTAAAGGCTGAACGGTTGTAAACTTTAGTCAGTGGGTCTTGTTGCATACGCTCTGCTTGATCATCAAGCCTGCGTCGATAATCTTGTGTTGTTTCATACAAAGATTCTAATTGGCAGTGATTGAATTTCATTCTCTCAAGCAATGACTTCTCTCTTTCTTCGGCGTGTTTTAATCGCTCATTGAGTGAATAAAGTTGGTCGAATAGAGGCGAAAGGTTGTTTTGTGCATCTTCTAGCGACTGAGATTGAGACAAAACAGTCTGACCATTAGAGAGCAAGACACTGAGTTCTTTGCCATGTTCGATACGCTGTTCATAGTAACTCTCACTTTGGTCTGAGATTTGAGCTGAGCTTTTGAGTGAGTTGGAAAGGGAATCATTAACTTGAGCCAAAAACTGCTGTGATGTTTTGCGCTCATAGTGAGTGCCTTGAATCACCAGTTTTAAGATATGTAACGTATCTTCAAGTAAAGAATGGGTGTTCACTCCAAGCAATAACTTAGCGCGGATATCGTTAAGAAGCTCACCAGATTCTCCAGTGAAATCTAATTCCGTGATTAAGTGTTGCAGTTCGTCACTGAGTTGATGTAAGAGATCTTTGTCTGTCTCGTTGGACAAAATCACAGAAGTTGAATCTGGATTTGAGATTAGTATTTTGACTGAGCGCTCATAAATCGCGAGCAATTTCATTGCTTGCTCAGTTCGGGAGTCGTGGTGACTGGCACAAAAACTCAGCAAATCGCGAAGGTCGCGTTTGATTTTTGAGGGGATGCCGGCGACGCGAAGCAGCGTTTCACCCGCATGTTTTATTTGCGAATCTAGCTGTTGTTTGTGCGAATCCATAACCACTGTATGTTGTTTAATTAAACGTTCTAATACCAATAATTTCGGTATCAATGCACTAATATCTTTCTGTTTCTCAATTGCAAATTTAAGCTCTAGGAGCTCTGTTCGCAGATTTGGGTTATCACTAATACACGCACTACTTAATGAAGTTACCACGCGTTGCAATACCTGAATCTCTCGTTTGAACTTGAAAGAAGTATCTCTTTGCGTCAATCGAGCTTGTTCCAATTGAGATTTCAGATTGTGAAGCTGAGACTGAATATCTTTTTCGAGCACGCCCATGTAACTATATTCTTTATTATAATTAGACCAGAATAGTCCTATTAATTAATTTATTGATAATAACAAATAAATCCATAACGTCACGGTCTGTTGGCTATGAACACGTTAAAACTAGTCATCTTTTAAGATTTTTTTGAGGCTCTCCTCATTATTGAATGATGAATGAACTTTAATTAACCCTTGGTTGATGGAATGTTTACAAGCTTTTCGAACGTTACCGGTGGCTAAACTCGCCGCAGGGGCATTTTCTATTGCCTTCAGATACACCCAGTGGCTAGAGTGATCTTCAAGACTTAATGTGCGTGCTGCACCTGTAGCCATTAGTAAAATGTCCATTAGTTCTTTGTCATTTAGTGCGGTATAGGCGCGAGGCAAAAATGGATAATCAACCATACCCATTCGTACTACTCGGTTTAACTTGTGCTGCGGTTTGAATTCTTCTACCCATTGCTGAATCTTATCGATCAACACATTGGGAGCGCTATTTCTATCGCTATTCGGCTCAATATAGAGCAAGTTTGCGTCAGAGAAGTGATATAGGCGTGCAGGGGAAACCACTTTGGTTCTCATATACTCGCCGAATTCCTTTTCGAGAGCTAGCCCTTCACAGTACCCATGCTGCATATGTAGGTTACGTAAAAAGGGTACATCGACCATCACAAATCGAAGTCGGTCATTTAACGGTTCATGTATAAGTTCACCTACTGACCATTTTTCAAACTGATCGCTGCTCGCTTCGAGAGATGCAGGAAGTTTGGCATTGAGCATTCTCAAGTTACGTAAACCGGATCGCGAATGGGTAAATAGATTCTGATTGAGTTTATCTATTTCTTCTTTACGCAATCGCATTATGTGTCCGCGTCGTAACAGAAAGATGAAAAGCAATGAAGCGATGAGAAACATTGCAAAAGCAATTCTTTGGAATTTTCGATATTCCGTTTGGGTGTACTCCAACTCTTGCTGCTGAGCCGTCAAATGGAGATTACGTTCAACAAAGTCTTTTTGCTGACGGAATGCATCTTCACTAATAAGATCAAGCTGTTGTTGTTCTATGTTGGAAAGTTCGCTGTAGTGCTTCAAATACTGCAATGCGGTTTTGTAGTCTTTATTGAGTTCATAGCCACGGTTCATCAATCGATAGGCGTTCTTTTGTGCACTAATATTTTCAATTTCCTGCGCTATTTCTAACGCTTTTCTTGCGTTATCTATGGTTTCGTGTCCCAAACCTTTTTTCGCTGCAAGCCCTGCTCTAAGTAGGTAAGCATAAGCTCTTAATTTTGG
Organism: Vibrio kasasachensis; assembly: GCF_050337565.1. NCBI lineage: Bacteria > Pseudomonadati > Pseudomonadota > Gammaproteobacteria > Vibrionales > Vibrionaceae > Vibrio > Vibrio kasasachensis. The sequence continues at coordinate 74,364 of NZ_JAKJTB010000020.1, forward strand.
CGCCTCGGCATACAGTAGCAGCTCTTCAGCGCGCTCTAAGTATTGCTCGGCTAGGGGATAATTAACCAAATTAAGGTAGGTGGCAGAAAGTGCTATACGTACGTCAATCTCGTTTACAATATTCTTGATAGTACGCTCATGATCCATAGCGTTGAAATATTGGACCAGTGCCAAGTTGTACTTACCTTGTAGGTAATAACTGTCACCCATGAGTTTTAAGACCGCTGGTAGAACCGGTGACTCTTCGTAGTTGTCGTAAAAATCAGCAGCTTGAGATAAATGATTGTTCGCTTTATCTAACACTTTGCGATCATAGAACAATTGCCCAAGGCGATAATTCACTTTACCGAGCAATGCGCGTGAGTCTTCTTCAATCGATTTCCAATAAGCAATTAGAAACTCGGAAAGCGCTTTATTGTATTGTTTATGAGCAAGTAAGTGTTCACCAACCGTAATATGGTGATTGATTACAATGTAAGAGGAGTTTACGTTATCAATGTATGGTTTAACTTGTGAAAACAGCTGATTGGCGAGATTTAACTCACCTTCTTTGGAGGCGATTTCAGCTTTGAGCATGGTCATTTTGTATTTTAGACCTTTTGCCAGCTGCTCTGGGTTCTCGATGTGTTTGTAGGCATCATCAACTTTGTGCAGTTGCTCTCTCGCCAATATACCGTCACCGCTAAACTGCCACTGTAAGCGAATTTGATGCAGTTGGACATCAAGCCCTAAATAAGGAAGTTCATACACATCTGTGAGTGTTTTGGCTTCGGCTAGATGCTTTAGAGCTGCTTTGGGATTACCGAGGTTGAACTCTGCATTAGCTAAAATACTCAATGCGTCGATGGTGGCACCAGGCGTGCGTATATGGCTATCTGCTTCATCTCGAGAGATGGCGGAAGGGCTTTTTTCTGAGTTGCCAGACAACTTGCGCAAGGAAAGGTAATTAGTCGCAAGTTGACGGGCTTGTTTTGGCACTATGTCGACAAGACTATTCGCCTCATTGAGGGTTGGCGAAGTATAAACAGGATTTGCCATCGTGTGACTTGATAGTATTAGCACGATTAAACAGAGCCAACGTTCCCAGAGCAATTTTAGCATCCTTAGCTTTTTCCTTATTGACGAGCCATGCGTTGATTGTGGTTTGGTTGCTCTTGTTCAGTGGTTCGATAAGGGTTGATATCCAATCCACCACGACGAGTGTAACGAGCATAAACCGTTAACTTTTTCGGTTGGCAATACTTCATAATGTCTGTAAAAACCCGTTCTACACATTGCTCGTGGAACTCATTGTGCTCACGAAACGAGACGATATAGCGTAACAGAGCTTCGCGATTGATTTTTTGACCTTGGTATTGAATCTCGATACTCCCCCAGTCTGGTTGATTAGTGATTAAGCAGTTAGACTTCAGAAGATGGCTATGTAGCGCTTCTTCAACCACTATTTCCTTATTGCTTGCACCTTCCAGTAGGCTGGCATCAAAATCGTAGCTTGTGATTTCGATGTCTTGATCATCAATGCATTCACCGTTCATGGTGACAATCAGTGAATCGGTATAGTCGACAACTGAACGTAGAATTACCGAGACAGCTTCCCCTGCGCAAGCAGATAGGTCTTCAGTTAAGGTGCGTTCAACGTCGTCCCACTGAGAAAACCGGCTTTGATTCAGGCTGTTTAGATAAAGTTTGAATGACTTAGATTCAATCAAATTGGCACTGGTCGCGGGAATGCACACGTCACCCACTGCAACTTGTGGTAGGCCTTTTTCATTCAACCAAGACAACTCATATAACGTCCAGAGGTCACAACCGTTGAAGGGAAGAGTATCACCTAGTTCGAGGTCGTTACGGTTTAGGCTGCGTGGTACAGGTTGAAGTAGTGAAGGATCGTATTGGCTTGCGTACTCAGTCTTTTGACCCAGTGTTAGCCCTGCTAGTTCTTTAGCGTTTGAATATTTGCTCATATTTTTAATAGATTTCGATTAGAATATTGGGAATTTTACGCAATCTCGTACTCAGTGTCATTAACGCAACTACCCTGGAGACTCGAATGGCTGATAATGCCTTGCAAGCCCTACGCACATTTAGCGAAAAATACCGTTCCCAACATCAAAATAAGCACGGCTGCTTGCCTTTGAGTGAAGATTTAGCTGAATTGGTTTCTCCTTGCGTTGAACATAAACGCGAAGATGGTGTGGAGTGGCAAGCTTATCCTCGAGAACAGTTTGCTGATTTTAGCAATGTGGAAAACGGTATCGAGTTGGTATTGCATGAGGACATTAAAACATTCTATGGTGCGCAATACAGTGCGGATATGGACGCAACATGGAATGGCAATGGGTTGTCACTATTGCAGGTATGGAATGATGATGACTTTGTGCTTTTGCAAGAGAATATCCTTGGTCATTTAGTTGCCCAGCGTCGACTGAAATTGAAGCCGACTGTGTTCATTGCAGCGACTGATGCAGAGTTAGATGTGATCTCTATTTGTAATCTTACTGGTAATGTTGTGCTTGAACGTCTTGGCACTGATAAACGAGATGTGCTTGCAGAGAGTGTTGCGGAATTTTTAACCAATCTTGAGCCTGCGGTGTAATTATGTACGTTGTAGAACTGCAATTTGAATGTTTTGATAACACCACGGTTAGTGCGGTTGATAAAGCGATTAATGGCTTGATGGATGCGTTGCGTTATAACGGGCAAGTACTAGGCAGAGAATTCCCCATCGTAATGGGAGAGGGAGAGTTTTACGTCCGTGTCGTGTGTCCTGAAAAGGAAAGTTTGCACCCGAAATATCGCTCTGATTTTGTTAAAGTATGTATTGACCGTTTAGCAGATGCTTGCTTGCTTGCGCCCAAAGTTCGCTTATTGGGGCGCGATCTAAATTCAGAACAAGCGGCTGAAGAAGAGACTCCAAGCTGGCAAGTACTCTATACTACTTATGTCCACACATGCTCGCCGCTTCGCAGTGGTGAAACTTTATTGCCAATCCCGCTTTATCGTAACCCGCCAACATTGAATGGTGATCACAAGGCTGTGGTGAAGTGGCAAACGGAATGGCAGGCGTGCGATGAGCTACAAATGGCGGGAGGCTGTCGCGCAGAGCATGCTGCACTGCATGAGATTTGTGACACTGATAGTGTGCTGTTCCGCCGTGGCTGGGATTTGCGTGGGCGAATGGAGTATTTAACTAAAATTCCAACCTACTATTATCAATATCGTGTTGGTGGTAAAAGTCTTGTTGAAGAGCAAGCGCGTAAGTGCCCCAAATGTGGTGGTGAATGGCGACTTGATGCACCACTGCATGATGTTTTCTACTTTAAGTGTGATGACTGCAGAATCGTTTCCAACATCTCTTGGGACCATATCAAGTAACTGAATGGTATTGATGTTCTCAATAGAACAGACCTGCTACTCCGGCGGGTCTTTTTTTTCTGAATCTTGAGAGTTTTGCTCGTTTGATGCTGGTGTTTGTTTCTTCGTCTGCCTCATTTTCATATTGGCGGTGTACTTGAGTGCGGTGATATTGCCGATGATGACCGCCAGTACGATAGCAATAATCACCCAAGGATTGGTTAGTAAGTCCATCATACTTCTCCGCTAATGTTACTGATAAATTGATTGTAGATCTTATTGAGCTGCTTTAGCACGATTTCATTGCCTAAAACGGGCGATAAACACAGACGTTGTTTGAGCTGTTTGACACTGAGTTGTTTTAGGCAATGGCTGGCGGTTGAACTATGACTAATATGCCAAGGCTCGGGAGCGACACCACCTAAATCTTCCGCATAGGGAAAGAAGAAACCATGTTGAGATAGGTTGCTCTTAAGCCACAGGTAAAATTTGGTTTGATGCCCGTCTAAATATTCCCAAGGTTCCAGTTGTAAGCTTGTCTCTAGTGGTAACGAATCACGATCAAATACATCAAAATCACAGCCCCAATGGTGTCGGCTTGCTCCCGGCAAAGCCGACCAACGTAAGATTGCATGGATCTTCTGTTCTGTGGAAAGTGTGCTGGCATCTAATGGTTGACTGTCGCTATCCAAGATGGCGCTATTGCCTGCCATCTTGTTATTCCAAATCATCTTTTGACGTTCAAAATCACGAAAGCCACTGGCGATATTGAGATTAAACCCCGCTTGAGCAGCTGCGTGTTTTAAATTCAGCAAATCTGCTTTCACCTCTGGATGCACTAAGAATGTCTTTTGACCAAACAGAAGCTCGACCAAATGATCGCTAGTTATTCCACAGAGCTGCTCAGGCGTCATGATCACGCTAATACGTTCTCCAAAATATTTTGGTACATATCAGTCAGTTTTTCGAGATCGGCAATGCTGACACATTCATTGACCTTATGAATGGTGGCATTGACAGGGCCTAATTCAACTACTTGACCGCCCATTTTGGCGATAAAACGCCCATCTGAAGTACCACCGGTAGTGAGCAGATCAGGTGCTTTATGGTTTACATCCGAAACGCCTTTAACCACAGCATCTAATAGTGCTCCAGCATCGGTCAAAAATGGCTGTCCACTCAATGTCCAATTGAGCTCGTAGTCCAAACCGTGAGCATCAAGAGTTGAATGTACGCGACGCTTGATGTCGCTGTCGGTTAATTCAGTACTAAAACGGAAATTAAACTGTACATCAAACTCTCCTGGGATCACGTTTGAAGCGCCTGTACCTGCAGCGAGGTTGGGAATTTGAAAACTGGTTGGTGGAAAGTAGTCGTTACCGTTATCCCACTTAGTCGTAGCAAGCTCAGAGAGTGCTGGCAACGCCTGATGAATAGGGTTATTAGCTAGGTGAGGGTATGCAACATGCCCTTGAATACCATTAACGCGTAAATCGCCAGTTATAGAACCACGGCGACCGTTTTTCACTACATCGCCCACTGCGTGAGTGCTCGAAGGCTCACCAACAATGCACATCTCAATGTTTTCATTGCGCGCCATTAGCGTATCAACTACACGGGTTGTACCGTTGATGAAGGGACCTTCTTCATCGGAAGTGATGAGAAATGCCAGTGAGCCGTTGTGATTAGGGTGCTGTGCGATAAAGCGTTCAACCGCAATAATCATACAGGCTAGTGAGCCTTTCATATCCGCAGCACCACGACCATGTAAATACCCTTCGATTACAGTGGGTTCAAATGGTGAGGTATGCCATTGGTCAAGTGGACCCGCAGGCACGACGTCAGTGTGACCTGCAAAGGCAAATAATGGTGCTTGGTTGCCACGTCTTGCCCAAAAGTTAGTGGTGTCTTCAAACACCATCACTTCAATCTCAAACCCTAACGCCTTTAGGCGTTCTATCATTAATTGCTGGCAACCCGCGTCTTCAGGGGTTACTGATTGACGGCTGATAAGATCTTTTGCCAGAGCCAATACAGGGCTGTCTGTCATCCTTGAAATCCTTTTTGTTATGCAAAAATCGCAGCGTATTGATCCGCTTTAAATCCAATATGATATTGGTCATTAACCAATAAAATAGGGCGTTTAATCATCGCTGGTTGTTCTATCAGCAATTCTAACGCGCTTTGTTCGTTGAGGTTGTCTTTTTGTTCTTGGTTTAGCTGGCGAAAAGTTGTACCGCGCTTATTTATTACATTTTCCCAACCTAATGCTTGGCAAAAAATAGCCACCATTTCTGAATCAACACCTTGCTTACGGTAATCGTGAAATTCAAAGGAAATGTTACCGGCTTCAAGCCATTTTTTTGCTTTTTTAATCGTGTCGCAATTGGGAATTCCGTACATAGTAACAGTCATATTTTCATCCATTTGAACTAGAGATCAGTGAGATGAACACAGCTTACCGTTACAGACGATTTTGCTCAAGCTGACTAGCTGCTGGAGGCACCGGTGTATGCTTTATTTGAAGGTGTTTTTTAGGGTAAGGCTAAAAATAACGCATTTCACGACAACGTATAAAATGTCACGCAGTTGGGTTTTTCGTACACATTTAGTGTCAAATTGAGCATTGTTGGTGACTTTTTTGTTATTTTTGATTTTTATCAATAACTTTGTGAAAGGGCAAAAGTGTGACGCATATATTTTGATGAGTAAAAAATACACTTGAAAAGAGGGTAGTAAGACCAGTTATTGATCAAACGCAACATATTGTTTGGATAAAGAGAAATAATATGCCCTGAAGTTTATAGGAGGTATCAATGGAACTGAGTCCTGTGTTTGCAAGGCGTTTGTATTTGGCTCTTCTCGTCGAAAGTTTAGAGCGACCAAATGTTCCTAAATTAATTGAGCAAACTGGCTGGCCACGTCGAACTATTCAAGATGTGATCAAAGCGCTGCCGGGCATCGGAATTGAGCTTGCATTTGTACAAGACGGTAGGCGTCATAATGATGGTTATTATCAACTATCAGATTGGGGTCCTTTCGATAGCCAATGGGTAAGTGAGCGAGAATCCGATATTGCTTCTAGCTTAGGTTTTAGAGCTTAGCTTTCTCGTCAACCACATTTATATGCATTCCCTACCACCGTAAATGAGGTGGTAAAATCCTGTGGAGCTATCATAAATACGGTATTCGCGCCAAGTTTCTTGGCGCGATTTTTTATGTCGTTCAGTGCGCCTTGCACCATGGCATCATTAGTGAAAAACAAATAAGAATACCAATGTCCTTCGGTACCAGTTACTTCTCCTAGCCAAACGCATTCGTCGGCATTAAATCCATAATCTAACCTTACATGCACTTCAGATGCTTTATCTTCTAGTGTGGTGACAGGGGTACTGCATCCAGATAAAAGTACCCCAATCATTAAAGCTATGCTGGTGTTACGCAGACTGTGTGACATAAATAATGAATCCAATCCAACTAATGATAAGTAGAGTCCATGGGAGTATAGCGTTTTTCGCTGGTGGTGTTGTCTCGGTAACCGGTTGTTGCTTGACTTCGTGATCATTCCCTTGCTCTACGCGCTTAGTTTTGAGCGTTTTCTTTTTGGCTTTGTCTGCTTGGCGCGATTTTTCTTTTTGTTGCTTCTTATAGACAGCTATGCCTTTTTCAATGCCCAATGCTATCAGTTTAGTTTGTTCTTTAGTTTGACCTGTTTTTTGTGTGGCTTTCGCAACGGCCATTGCTTCTTGCTGTGTTTGCTGAGATGGAACAACTTTGTTTTTCATCGTTTTTATGTACTGCGGGATCAAAGATAACCTTATCCTATCACGATATAATCCTTTATAAATCGCACAATCCATCAAGAGGCTCATTTCATGAAAAAAGTACTTATTGTGAGTCTGTTGCTTTCTGTTCCGATGTTTTTTGTATTGCGCGGAACGCCGCCAGAATTAGATGTGTTGCAGCGAGGAGTATTTACCCATCAGCAGAAGATGTCTGATATTCAAACCAAATTGAAACAAGATCCGAATCAAGCTGATTTATGGTTTCAACTTGGGCATGGTTATTTGAATCAGCAAGATTTCCAGTCGGCATTTACCTGCTTTGATTACGCTGTTCGACTCAATGAAAAACCAAGTGCTAGCCAAATAGCAGCTAAAGCAACGGCAATCTACTATCTGGGAAATCAGCATATTACTAATGAAGTAAAGGCATTGTTTGAGCAGAGTCTTCAGCTTGAACCTGATAACGTTACTGTGCTGACTTTAATGGCGAGTGATCATTTTATTAGTCTTCGCTATGCGCAAGCGGTGGCTGTGTGGACACAATTGCTTGAATCAGAGAACACTGATTTAGATCGTGTATCAATTATCCACTCTCTCAATCAAGCCAAACAAATGCAAAATTCACAGTAGTGTATCCCCAAGAATCCTAAAGATGCTTAGGTCAGAGCCCCCCGAGTTAGAACAAAAAAAGAAGCCAGCTTAATTGCTGGCTTCATGGTTATGTTGCTTATCTAGTATTCTGCTTCACGCTGCTCTGCTTTTTTATCCCATTCAGGAACAACGGTTTCTAGGAAGTGTTTCTTCTCGGTATTCATCTTGTCCATATCCATACCGAGCGCTTTTTGAGCATTCGCTTTGGTTGAAATGTCAGGTAGTTTAATAGGGTCGGTAATGCCTTTTTTCGCCAGTAAACGAATCAACTTAGTACGAGCGTCGGCAGCCCTATCTACTGAAGTACCTAATACCTCTAGCGCAACTTCTGGTGCGTGCATATGGACGCCATGTGATGCGATAGCATAATCCCAACGCCACTGTGCATGACGAATATCTTGCAAGATATCTTTCATCTCTTCTTCGGTTGCACCTGCATCCCATGCTGCGCCCGCTTCAAAGTGAGCGGCAACAATTTGTTTCTCAGCGGTGAGCTTCATGTTTAGTACTTGTGCTTTACGAGTGTTGACGATTTCAAGCATCTGGTCTTTTGTCTGAGTGTGACAATTTGCACAGGTATCTTCAAAACGGTCAAACGGGTTGCCGACTTTATGATCGGTGTAAACTGTGCCATCTTCTTTGGTCACTTTAGGCATGTGACAATCTACGCACACCACTTTGTTTTTGCCATGAATACCATCACGCCAAGTTTCGTAACCCGGGTGTTGAGCTTTTAGCATTGGGGCCTTAGAGACTTTGTGAGTCCAATCTTTAAATCCAAGCGCGTCGTAGTATTTCTCCATATATTCTACCGTTGTGCCCATATCCCATGGGAACTTCACTGATTTGTTCTCTCCTGTGAAGTAGTACTCAACGTGACATTGTCCACATACCGAAGCTTGTTGGTCTAAGCGAGATTGTTTTTCAAATGGTTTGTCGATCGCTTTGAATGCTCTTTCAACGTAAGGCTTGGCTAATGCTAAGGCTGGCTCACCATTTTTAAACTCGTCACTACGGGTCTCATGGCAGTCTGCACAGCCAATAGGATTGACGATTTGATCACCTAAACGTGCCCATTTTCCGGAGAAATAGCCATCTTCGCCTCGTTCGTCAATCGTGCGTCCGACATCTGGGCTTTTACAGCTCCAACATGCCATTGGCATTGGTCCTGATGTTTCATCAGTTGGGGCGCCAGTGCGCAGCGTTTGGCGTACATCGTCTATTGCGTAAAAGTGACCACGTGCTTTGTTATAATCTTTAGCAAAACCGTAGCCCGCCCAAAGAATGACCATGTTTGGGTCGTCAGCAAGTGCGTCATCTAAACTGTCGCTTTCAGATGTTGCTTTCCAAGAATGGTATTGATCAGGGTGCTGCTGCTCATATGCGTCGTTACGAGGGTCGATTAGGTCTTTATTTTCAGGTGCAGCAATGCTAGTGGCACTTATTACTGAACTCGCCACTATCACTAATGCTGCAACGGATGTTTTTATCCAGTGCGATTTTTCCACAGTGCTATCTCCATATTCTGTTTTTTATTAGCAGCGTTGTGTTCTGACTATATTCCAAACTAAGAATTGGAGTTGCTGATTCACAGTGTAATAAAGTGTAAGCGTTTGTTTTTTAGCCATTCCAGTTTGATTGTTTCAGATCAATTTTTATAGGTGATCAAAGTCATAAATAATTAAGCATACCCCTAAAGTGGTAGCGGTATATATTGTTATGATAATGGGAGTCATTATCGTTAACGCATTGATTTTATAGGCTTGCAGCTAAGTTGGTGATGGTGATCTAGTTTTAACATTGAGGTGGTGTTGTTGAATAAATAGGCGAGTAGACTAATAACTAGCGTTGTGGCTTTTCCAAAATAAGAATTTATTTCGTTTGGCACATTATATATGTGTTGAAGGATTTTAAATTTTATCCATTTTAATTTTACTTGAATTATATCGAGTGGAATAAGAATGGTAACGAGGAAAGGATAATATGGGCAATATAAAATTGGCCATAGTCATGATGCTGAAATTCATCCTCTCATCATGTCTCTATGGTTATTCTCTTCATGCCGTTGCCGATACGTCAGCAGTTGAGGTTAGTCCTCAATCTACACGTCATGAAGTCGCTCTTACTCGTGATAAAGACTACAAGTGTATTCAATGTCACAAGGACTCCAAAGAAACGCTATTAGGCTCGCATGGCGATGAAGCGCTTAAGTCGCTAGGACGCGATGTAAATTGTGTCGATTGCCATGTCAGTATTGGTCCTGATCACCGTGAAGGTGCGCCTCAGGTCACTAAGTTTAGCAGCGCTCAATCTCAGCCTGGTCACGGAAAAACTCAGCTCGACCCAGAGGCGATTCTTAAAGCAAACAGTCAATGTACTGATTGCCATCAGCCACCGAAGTTACGTGAATATAGCTGGACACATGATGTGCATGCTAAGAATTTGACCTGTTCAAATTGTCACGATGTTCACGCAAGTGATGCGAAGGTGTTGGGGCTTGAACGTAAAGGGCGCATTAAACTGTGTGTCGACTGCCACTCTGATATGACTCAGTTGAAGGAGGAGAAGTAGTATGAAATGTTCTAGACGAAACTTCTTAACGGGTACAGGGGCAGTCATTTTTACAACTGGTGGTGTCGGTCTGTCTGTGTTGAGCAGTCAGAAAGTTGCTGCTGATGAGCCCTCCTCTCAGGTAAAACGTTATGGAATGGTCCATGATGAGACTGCATGTATCGGCTGTACCGCGTGTAGTGATGCTTGCCGCGACGTTAACAAGGTTCCGGAAGGTGTGTCGCGCTTAGAGATCTTGCGTAGTGAGCCTCAGGGTGAGTATCCAGATGTGTCTTATCGATTTACTCGCAAGTCATGCCAGCATTGTGAAAACCCACCTTGTGTCTACGTTTGCCCTACGGGTGCCGCTTATAAAGATGAGCAAACAGGCATTATTGATGTGCACAAAGAGAAATGTGTCGGCTGTGGTTATTGTTTAGCTGCATGCCCATATCAAGTGCGCTTCTTTAATCCAGAAGATCATTCAGCGGACAAATGTAACTTCTGTCGAGACACGAATCTGGCGGAAGGTAAGCAACCGGCTTGTGTTGAATCGTGCCCGACCAAAGCGCTTATCTTTGGCGATTTAAACGACCCAAGCAGCGATGTTAACCAAGTGATTGAGAACAAAGTGGTATATCGCGACAAAGTACAGTTAGGAACCAAACCTAAGTTGTACAAAGTGCCTCATCAAAAAGGGGAGATATCATAATGAGTGGATTTGAGAGTGCGTTTCAATTTGATTCTCTGGTGTGGGACTGGATCATTGCGGTTTATCTCTTTTTGGCAGGTATGTCAGCGGGTGCGGTAATGATTGCGCTCTATCTTAAGCGCCGTGTTATTGAAGGTGACCCTGCCAACAATGGCATCATCAAGGCGATGGCATGGCTTGCGCCATTTGGCATAATATCGGGTCTGACAATTCTTATCTTCCACCTCACTAAACCTCTATCCTTTTGGAAGATAATGGTCTTTTTTAACCCTACATCAGTGATGTCGATGGGGGTGATTTTATTCCAAGTCTATATGGTGGTGTTGTTTATTTGGATTGGAATGATCTTTAGAGCGCCGATCATGAACTGGTTTGATGGTAAGTTACCAGATGGGTTACTCAATTGGGCTGATGCCCTGTTGATTAAGCTAAAAAATAGCAGCAATGCCATTGAGCTATTTCTTGGTTTCCTCGCCATTATATTGGCTGCCTATACTGGATTTTTGTTATCGGCATTGAAAACTTACCCAATGCTCAATAATCCAGTTTTGCCTATTCTGTTCCTTTTCTCAAGTATCTCTTCTGGGGTCGCTGCTTGTTTAATGTTTGGTGTCTTGGCGTTTAAAGAGCCAGCGTCAAGTCCGAGTGTATCTTGGGTTCACTATATTGAACGCCCTGTGGTGATGTTTGAACTGTTTGTGTTAGTGGCTTTTTTCACTGGTTTGATCTTCAGTGGTGGTCAAAATGAGCTGGCGGCTTGGAATGCCATTGGTGGTGGTTTTTGGTCAAACTGGTTCTGGTTTGGTGTGGTACTGATAGGGATGGTTTTACCTTTGGTTCTCAACAGTGTCACGTCGAAGCAAACGCGTCATAACGGGGGATATATTTTTGTTGTAACGTTATTGAGTTTGGTTGGCGTACTTATGTTACGCACCTTTATCCTCTATGCAGGTCAGATGACGGTGGTATAACAATGGTAGGAGAGTGGGGGCATTTTGCTCTTATTTGGGTTGTAGTTTCAAGTTCAGTGAGCGCGGTTTATTACGCTTGGCAGAAGTACCAAAAATTGGTTCAACCACTCTCTTTATCTAACATCGCTAGGCTGAATGGCTTATTGGCGACATTAAGCCTTATTTTATTGGCGGTTATGTTCGTTCAAGACCAGTTTCAATATGACTATGTGGCATCACATTCCAATATTGCACTCCCTGTCTATTTCAAAGTGGCAGCCGTATGGGGTGGGCATCAAGGTTCGATGCTTTTTTGGGTATTTACCTTGTCGTTATGGTCGGCGCTCATTTCACTGAAAAAGAGCAATGATTGCCGTTTTATTCAAGATGTTCTGTGGGTGATGACGCTGTATGTTGCAGCGTTTGGTTGGTTTACTATTTTGGCATCTAATCCATTTAGTTTTTCGCAAACAATAGTAGAGCAAGGGCGAGATCTGAACCCTATGCTGCAAGATGTAGGTTTAATCTTCCACCCTCCGTTGCTTTATTTGGGTTACATTGGTTTTTCCACCGTATTCGCTTTTGCTTTGGCGGCGTTAATGACCCCAACCTATAGCAACCAATGGATTAGAATGTGTTTACCGTGGGCGCAGTCTGCATGGTTATGTTTAACTGCGGGGGTTTTGGTTGGTTCTTGGTGGGCATATAACGAGTTAGGTTGGGGCGGTTGGTGGTTTTGGGACCCGGTTGAAAACGCTTCCTTGCTGCCTTGGTTGACGGGAACCGCGTTACTGCATGCCATGGTGGCAGTAAGGCGCAATCAACAGATGCAATTGTGGGCGTTGACTCTTGCACTCATCACGTTTTGCTTAAGCATTTTAGGTACATTTATTGTTCGTTCTGGCATTTTGACTTCAGTTCATGCGTTTGCTGTCGATCCGAATAAAGGTATTGCTCTGCTCTTGATTCTTGCTTGCGCAATGTCGGCAGGTTTTGTGTTGCTGATTATTCGAGCTGACTCAATAAAGAGCCGGACTATAGAATCATTGCTTAGCCGAAGTTACCTAATGTTGTTAGCGTTGGGGCTATTGTCTGTTGCCACCTTAACTGTGTTGCTTGGAACGTTTTACCCGATGATTTATCAAATGCTTGGGTTTGGTCAGATCTCTGTGGGAGCCCCATATTTCAATACCTTGTTTCTTCCTTTAACGGTGCTTGTTCTCGGGACAATGGGAATGGTGCCGTTTTTTAAAAGTAAGTCTGGGGTGAATGCATCATGGCGCTTTGTTGGCGTTTTGTTTACGGTTAGCGCTTTGGTGGGTGGGTTGTTTTATACCTTACAAGTAAATGTTGTCAGTTTTACTACCTTGCTTATGTGGGTCGTAGCAAGTTGGGTTGTTATAAGTCATCTATTTTGGGTGGCACGTCATCGTAAAATCACCTTTATGGTACTGGCTCATATTGGAATCGCAGTTAGCTGTGTCGGGGCGATGATGAATGCAGAACACTCTTATGAGATGAATAAAAAAATGTCGCCGGGCACATCAATTAAAATCGCTGACTGGCAAGTTGATTACCTAGAAACAAATTGGTATGTGGGCAGTAATTATACTGCTCAACAAGGCGTGCTGCAGTTTAGCCAAGGTGAGACCTTATTTGTGCTCACACCAGAGCGTCGTCATTATCCTGTGCGCGTGATGAATATGAGTGAACCATCAATACGCAGTGCTTGGAACGGTGACTATTATGTGACGTTGGGACCTAGAGTTAGCGCTGGTGCCTACGCGGTTAAGATTCAATATAAAGCGTATATTAGTTGGGTTTGGATTGGAGCCTTAATCACCGTATGCGGTGCGTTACTTGCGTTAATATCGGGTTATCGAACAAAGGAAAGCTACCATGCTGTTGCACAAGCATAAAATCACATTGTTTATTGTTGGTTTAGGCGCATTTATTACGCTGCTATTGCTGGGGGTCTATTCGCAACCATCAGGGGCAGAGGTCAAATCAACGGTACGACAATTCCCGATACAACAAGTCACTACATTGTTGCAGCAGCAAGCATTAAAGCCTGAATCGCTTCTTCGAGAGGAATATCAACTGGTCAATGTTTGGGCATCTTGGTGTGGCATCTGTCGATCGGAACACTCGTTTCTCAATCAATTAGCCAAGCACGGAGTGCCGATTGTTGGTTTGAATTACCGTGATAAACGTTCCCATGCTTTGAGTTATCTCGATGATCTAGGTAATCCTTATCAAGAGATTATTTATGATCCGAGTGGTAAGTTTTCGATTGACCTTGGTGTGATGGGGACGCCAGAGACTTACTTGATTGATCGCAAAGGAGGTGTTGTCGCTAAATTCAGTGGGGAGTTAGATGAAAAATCATGGGATAGATTCTTTGCCCGTTACTTTGGCTTAAAGGATTAACATTATGCGATGGCTGTTGGTTGTCTGGTTTTTTATCGCCCCCTTTGTATGGGCAGATTCAATGCAAGTTTTCGTGGACTCTACTGATGCGAGAAAAACACAGGTTGAATTGTTTGAGTTTGCCTCACCTGAATTACAGAAACAGGCGATTGAACTTGCCAAGTCGTTACGTTGTCCTCAATGCCAAAATCAAAACTTAATCGAATCAAATTCACCCATTGCGCTTGATCTACGCTTGATTGTGTTTGAAATGATAGATCAAGGACAAAGTGAGCAGCAGGTGATTGATTATATGACGGCTCGCTATGGAGAATTCGTTCGCTATAACCCTGCATTTTCAGCGCGCAATGCGTTACTTTGGGGTCTGCCTATACTGGCTTTACTGTTTTTTATCTACCGAAGCGCTACACAGATTAACTGCCGAAATACCAACCGCTAGTTTCGCACAACTAAGTTTTCTAAATTGATAGCAAAATAATGCTTCAGTAAGCAAAGTGAGTTGTTATAGAGTGGCGACAATATTTTCCGTAACTGAATAAGTCCTGTCTCGTGCTTTACTCAATAGAACAATATGACAAAAATGGTTTTCTCCAGGCACCCAAATGGCTTTGGCTCGGCTGGATGCTGCTAGCGAAAGCATGGGTCGTATTTGTTGTCGCAGGAGCAAGCCGTGATAGTGGATCAACTATATTGAGCTATGTCTATCCTGATCACGATATGCTTTATCTTGGATTAGTGATGGGATTGCCTAGCATTGTGTTGATGTGGTTGATCAGTTTGCGCTCACCTGAACGTCGATGGGTGGCTAAAATCGTCTCTTGGGGGAAACCTATTACATTATTGGTAACGGTGAGCCAATTGGGACAAAGTATTTATCATGTTTATTTGCAATCAGGCGCGTTTAGCTGGGCCAATGGCGTGATCATGTTGGTACTACTGTGGCTCGCCATCTACGTTTACAAGAGTAAAACGGTAAGGGACTGTTTCAAAATCAATGAAACTGATAGCAAGTGATCATAGTCAATACACTGAGCAAAATTAAAATAATCAGGAGCAATTAAATGTCATACCCTCAAACGGCTATTCTTCCAGAAGCGGAACCGTTCGCGCATTACACACAGGTTAAAGTGCGCCAAAACGCACAACAAGTGTTGGTGAAACTGCAAGCTCTACCGGCTCTTATTACTGAATTGAACCAGCAGCAACCAGAAGCAAAATTGACATTATCTATAGCATTCTCGTATGGTTTTTGGAGCCAGCTAAATCAAATAATGCCAGCTGAGTTGATTGAGTTTCCTCAACTAGGGGAAGGCGAAATTGTCGCGCCGACGACTGATGTTGATGTGCTAATTCACCTTCACTCAAATCGTCATGATTTACATTTCTATGTGATGCGTAAGCTGTTAGCCGAGATTGCAGATGACGTTACTGTTGTTGATGAAACAGCAGGCTTCCGTTACTTAGATGCTCGTGATATGACGATGTTCATTGACGGTACTGAGAATCCAAAAGAAGCAGCCCGCCAAGAAGTTGCGATTATTCCTGAGGGTGATTTTGTTGGTGGTAGTTATGTGATGGTGCAACGCTTCATTCATGATCTACCCGCATGGAATCGCTTAAATGTGGCAGCGCAAGAGAAAGTGATTGGTCGTACTAAGCCGGATTCAATTGAATTAGAAGATGTACCAGCAGCATCGCACGTTGGTCGTGTTGATATTAAAGAAGAAGGCAAAGGTCTGAAGATTGTTCGCCATAGCTTGCCGTATGGCACAGTGAGCGGTGAGCATGGTTTACTGTTTATCGCTTACTGCAATAAGCTACACAATTTTAAAACAATGCTTGAAAGCATGTATGGTGTGACAGATGGCAAAACCGATCAGATGTTGCGTTTTACCCACGCCGTTACGGGAGCATATTTCTTTGCCCCAAGCAGTGAGATGCTACAGAGTCTAGCGTTGAAATAGCGTTACTGTTAGTGAACGAGCCGAGCACATGGATGCTCGGTTTTTGTTTTTCTATGTCAAAAATATTTAAAGTTCTCTAGCTGTTGCCGATAAAGAAGTAACGACTTAAAGGCACAAATTTTATGACGATCACGGTTAATACCAATGTCTCAGCAATGATTGCGCAGCGCCACTTAGGCAATGCGACCAATCTGCTGAATCAATCTTTGGAGCGGCTCGCTTCAGGGAGTCGTATTAATAGTGCTAAAGATGATGCTGCTGGCTTGCAGATTTCCAATCGACTTGAGACTCAAATGAGTGGTCTTAATGTTGCTATGCGCAATGCAAATGATGGAATTTCCATTATGCAGACCGCAGAAGGGGCAATGAAAGAGTCCACCAATATCTTGCAACGTATGCGAGACCTATCATTGCAGTCAACTAATGGTGCGAATAGTTCTTCAGAGAGGCAAGCCTTACAAGAAGAAATGGGCGCTTTGAATGATGAATTAAATAGAATATCCGAAACCACCTCTTTCGGTGGTCAAAAATTGCTCAATGGTTCATTCAAAGATGCTGCTTTTCAAATTGGTTCCGGCTCGGGTGAAGCGGTAAATATTACACTCAATAATATGCGTACTGATACGTTAGAAATGGGTGGTTTCAGTTATATAGCATCAACAAAGACTGCGTCTAATTGGGTGGTTGGTAGCGGGTCGCAACAGCTAAATATGTCTTATACCAACGCTCAAGGTAAGTTAGAAAGTATCAAAATTAAGGCCAAAGAAGGCGATGATATTGAACAACTTGCGACTTATATAAACGGGCAGACGGACAAAATTTCAGCTTCTGTGAATGAAGAGGGACAGCTACAAGTTTATATGGCTGGTAAGGAAACTGCGGGGACGATTAGCTTTTCGGGTGATCTTGCCAATCAACTTAATATGAGCTTAAGTGGCTATGAATCGGTTGATGCTATTGACATAAGAGATGCTGGTGGTGCGCAAAGAGCAGTATCTATACTTGATACTGCTTTAGAATTTGTCGATAGCCATCGTGCTGAATTAGGTGCAATGCAAAATCGATTTGGTCACGCCATTAACAATTTGAGTAACATTAACGAGAACTTAGCGGCATCCAATAGTCGCATTAAAGATACAGACTACGCCAAAGAAACCGCGCAACTGGTAAAACAACAGATCCTACAGCAAGTGAGTACCTCTATCCTTGCTCAAGCCAAGCAACAACCTAATCTTGCTATAACGCTACTTGGCTAGTCTCAAAAAAGAGAATTGTATCGACCAGTAAATAAATAGCTTTAGCAAAATATTTTACTTTTTCTCTCTTTTATCCATTTGGTCACACTATTTCTTCTAAACACATTTATATCAAAAAAAACTCACTTTTTTCCTAAAGGTTTGCAGGTATACGCCGTTAATAAAAGTAACTTTGAGAGAACTATTTGGTTTTGCGAGACGTCGGAAACCTGAAACATCAAAAAATCAATTGGAGAAAACACCATGGCAGTGAATGTAAATACTAACGTTTCAGCAATGACAGCTCAGCGCTACCTAAATCAAGCGACTAGCTCACAACAGACTTCAATGGAACGTCTGGCATCTGGTTCGAAAATCAACAGCGCGAAAGATGATGCAGCGGGTCTACAAATTTCAAACCGTCTTAACGTACAAAGCCGCGGTCTCGACGTAGCTGTACGTAACGCGAACGACGGTATCTCTATCGCTCAAACCGCTGAAGGCGCGATGAACGAAACAACGAATATCCTGCAACGTATGCGTGATCTATCGTTACAATCTTCAAACGGCTCTAACACTAAAGCAGAGCGCGGTGCAATCCAAGAAGAAGTAACAGCACTAAACGATGAATTAAATCGTATTGCAGAAACCACATCATTCGGTGGTAACAAACTACTTAACGGTACGTTTACGACTAAATCAATGCAGATCGGTGCAGACAACGGTGAAGCAGTAATGCTAACGCTGAATGATATGCGCAGTGACAATAGTGGCATGGGTGGTACTAGCTACGTTGCAGCTAACGCTAAAGCTGCTGATTGGGAAGTTGGTGCAGGTGCTGTTTTAGATATCGCACTTACAGATGTTGATGGCACAGCGCATGCGATTAAAGTTGAAGCTAAAGAAGGCGATGATATTGAAGAGCTAGCAACTTACATCAATGGTCAAACTGACATGGTAAAAGCATCAGTTGACGAAGAAGGTAAATTGCAGGTTTTCGCTGATAACAATAAAGTTTCTGGTGCCGTAACGTTTGCAGGTTCACTTGCTGGTGATCTAACAATGGGTGCTGGCGTAGCGAAAACTGTAGATAACATCGATGTAACGACTGTTGGTGGTTCTCAAGAATCCGTTGCTGTTATCGATTCAGCGCTTAAATATGTTGATAGCCACCGTGCAGAGCTAGGTGCTTTCCAAAACCGCTTTGAACACGCAGTCAACAACCTAGATAACATTAACGAAAACGTTAATGCATCTAAGAGCCGTATCAAAGATACTGACTTCGCAAAAGAAACGACTGCACTGACTAAATCGCAGATCCTTTCTCAAGCTTCAAGCTCAATTTTGGCTCAAGCAAAACAAGCGCCAAACTCAGCATTAAGCCTATTAGGCTAATCTGTAGAGCGAATAAAAAAATCCAGCTTCGGCTGGATTTTTTGCTTTGTAACGTTTTAAAAAACTGAATGTGAGATTTGGATGAATCTCACGTTTTTTTTATTAAATTATATTATTAGGAAAAAAAAGTAAGTTTTCTCTAAAGGTTATATTTCGTTAGCCGTTAAAGGGCTGAGAGAAATGATATGCATTGAAGTGAGGTGAGAGACACCGAGATGCATAGCCCTATGCCTAAGGAGATCAATAATGGCGATCAACGTAAACACTAATGTGTCTGCGATGACAGCACAGCGCTACGTTAACAATGCAACCGATGGTATGCAGAAGTCGATGGAACGCTTGTCATCTGGCTACAAAATCAACAGTGCTAAAGACGATGCAGCGGGTCTGCAAATCTCAAACCGCTTGTCTTCTCAAAGTCGCGGTTTGGATATGGCAGTAAGAAATGCGAACGATGGCATTTCAATCTCGCAAACAGCGGAAGGTGCGATGAATGAGTCCACCAATATTCTGCAACGTATGCGAGACCTTGCGCTACAGTCTTCAAATGGTTCGAACACTCGTTCAGAACGTGTTGCTATTCAAGAAGAAGTCACTGCACTGAACGATGAGTTCAATCGTATTGCAGAGACCACATCTTTTGGTGGTAACAAGCTCTTGAATGGTCAATTTGGCAGTCAATCTTTCCAAATTGGTTCGAGTTCAGGTGAAGCCGTTCAGCTTACAATGGGCAACATGCGTTCTGATACCACTGAAATGGGTGGCAAATCCTATGCTGTAACAACCGGTAAAGCGGCTGAATGGCGTGTGGATGCGGCTGTCAGTGATATCAAACTTGACTACACCGATGTTGATGGTGAAGCTAAATCTCTAACCATCAATGCGAAAGCGGGCGATGATATTGAGCAGCTTGCAACCTACATTAATGGTCAAAGTGATGATGTTAAAGCTTCAGTAGGCGAAGGCGGTAAGATGCAGTTATTTGCCGCGAACAACAAAGTGGATGGTGATGTCACTATCGCTGGTGATCTAGGTACTGACCTAGGTTTCGCTGCGAGTAAAGAGGTCACTGTTGCTGATGTAGATGTCACCTCTATTGCTGGATCTCAGTTAGCTGTTTCAGTTATTGATGGTGCGCTTAAGTCAGTTGATAGCCAACGTGCCTCACTAGGTGCATTCCAAAACCGTTTTGATCATGCGATCAATAACCTAGAAAATATTAACGAAAACGTAAACGCCTCGCGTGGTCGTATTCGTGATACAGATTATGCTAAAGAAACGACCCAAATGACCAAATCGCAAATTCTGCAACAGGCGAGTACTTCTGTGTTGGCACAAGCTAAGCAGAGTCCGACAGCTGCATTGAGTCTTTTGGGTTAAGGCATAATAATGCCGAGCTGAATAGGTAAGTAAATATACTAAGGTTACTTACCTATGAGGTGGAAGGGAGATTGTCATGGAAATACCATCCTACGCGTCGAACATCCAGTCCTATGGCTCACAAAGTGGCACTAAAATTGCTTCGGAGTATGATAACCCGCAAGGTGTTTCTTTACCTTCAAAGAAGGTAGTGACATCAGAAATGGACCAGTTGACCTCTCGTGGGGTTGAACAAGCTGTGGAAGTTATGCAATCAAGGCAGAAACTTTCAGAGCAAGAGCGCGAGAAAGCGGTAGAGCAGATGAATGATTTTATCTCATCTATCAAAACTGGTTTGTCGTTTCGGATTGACGAGCAATCTGGACGAGATGTTGTGACGATCTTTGAAGAAAGTACCGGTGAAATAATTCGCCAGATACCAGATGAAGAAATGCTAGAAGTTTTGCGACGTCTTAGAGAACAAACTGCCCGATATTCTTCGGGACTGCTGATCGATAAGGTGTAATCGTATTTTTGAGGTGATTGAATGAGTTTAGGCCCTATTGGGATGAATGCTGGCATGGATATCAATGCCATGGTTGGCAAAATTGTTGAAGCGGAGCGTGCCCCCAAGCAGCAACGTATAAACAATGAGCTCAACCAGATTGATTCCAGTATCAGTGCCTATGGTCGACTCAAAGAGTCGCTGGATACGATGAAAAGTTTAATGGCGAGTTTTCGCCAAGAGAAGGCGTTTGCGGCAAGAAAGGTAGAAACTACGGATGATGCCGTCGTGTCAGCAACCGCCACTACTGAAGCGATCGCTGGTCGTTATGCCGTTGATGTGCTGCAACTTGCTCAGAGCCACAAAATTGCCTCCGATGTGTTTCCTGAAGATGCAAAATTTGGTGCTGGTAAGTTGCGCATTTCAATGGGCAACAAATCATTTGTTGTCGATGTAAAAGAGCACTCCAAGTTACCTGATGTTGTGCGTAGTATTAATGGCGATAAAACGAATCCAGGCGTGCGCGCTTCGGTCATTAACGACGTAAATGGCCCGCGTTTAATCGTCGCATCTGAACTTTCTGGTCAAGACAATGCGGTTAGCATGCGTGTTGAAACCGAAAATCCGACCAATCCTTTAAAACAATTCGAATATAAAAGCCTTGAACATCGAGTTTCCGATTTAGAGAAAGCTCGAGCCAATGCTCAAGAGCTACTCAATCCGTTAACCCCTCAAGAGCAGCTCGTCGCTGACCGTATTGCTCAGCGAAATGTTGATGCGGCAAAAAATGTAGATCAAGAAATTGCCGATGCAACCAAACAAGCGGCAACGATTGTCGACCCGAATGCAGCCCAAGATGTTACACCAACTAATCCTGTTTCGGATAAAGCGCTCGCGGCAGCAGCCAGTGCGGGACAAGCTGCGAATAAATACATCAAACCGGAAGACCGCATCCCTGGTTGGACAGAGACGGCATCAGGCACACTGCTTGATTCTTATTGGGAACCAGAACCCGAGTTAGACAGTAAAGCGTTGGAGAAGGCAGGTGATGTCCCGGGTTGGAACAATACCGCCTCTGGTACGTTGACAGATTCCTATGTCACCCCCAAAGAAGCGCAGTTAGCATTGGAAAAAAAGCTGGCGGCAGAACAAGCTGTAATTGAAGCGGCTAATAAAGATGAAATCGACCAGATTGATGCAGCATTAGCTGCGGGCAATTTAAACAGCGCTGAAGCGAGGCAGGCGAAACTGGATTTACTGCCAGTGGAGCAACGAGAATATATACAGCGTATTGAGAGCGCCCAGCGAGACCTTAAAGCTGCCCAGTCATCGTTTGACACATATAGCGGTATGAGCCAAGTGCAAGCCGCACAAAATTCAAAAGTGTTGCTTGATGGCGTCGCGCAGTTGTCGAGCAACAACAATATCATTGAAGATGCGATTGATGGCGTTGACTTAACCTTGAAAGGGCGCACACAGCCCGGTAAACAAGCGTCAGAAATTGACATTGAGTATAACCGACAGGGTGTACGTGAAGATATTGAACAATTTGTCGCTGCCTATAATCAGTTTCATCAGCTGTCGAAAGACTTAGCCAGTGTTGATCCAGTTTCAGGACAAAGAGGTCCACTCGCCGGTGATAGTGTCGTGCGAAGTGCAGATTCAAGACTAAAAGCGGTATTTTCCGCAACGGTAGAGCCCGCCCCGGAAGATCTAAAAACTCTGACTGAATTTGGTATAACGACAACGCGTCAAGGTTCGCTTGAAATTAATGATGAAATGCTTAACAGGCAGCTTAATAACAACTTCAATAAGCTTGAGGATTTCTTTGGTGGCAACCAAGGTTTTGCCAAAAAAGTTGAAGATGCCATTCATGGTATTACCGGCGTACAGGGATCACTTCGTACCCGTGAACAAGGTTTGGTCGAACGAAATTACCGCATTCAAGATGATCAACGAAGCTTGGATAGAAGAATGGATGGTTTAGAGAAACGTACGCATGCCAAATTTACGGCAATGCAAGATTCGACAAGCAAAATGCAACAGCAATTAGCGGGAATGATGAATGCGCTTGGAGGATGATTTTTATACAAAATTGACCATTTTGAGTGATGTAGATCTCATTATTAATAAAGAGCTTTCATCGGGCGACATTAATGCTGAAGAAATTGGAGAGTTGGTCGATAAAAGGGAACAATTATTGCTGAGTCTTTTGCACATGATAGACGAGTCGCCTCAATTAGCTCAAACTGAGCGGTGGCAATCGGCAATCAATCAGACCCAAAAAGTTCTGATATTAATGCAAGAGAAAACTAAGTTGGTCGGTCAATCTTTACATAAATTTCGACATGGCAACAAGTCTGTTCAGCAATACAAAAAGTTTTTATAAAAGAGGAATGTTATGCGTGGTTCGTTACAGGCTTACAAGAAGGTATCAGTAGATAGCCAGCTCAGTGCGGCCTCCCCGCATAAAATAGTGCAAATGCTAATGGCAGGTGCTATTGAGCGATTGATTCAGGGCAAAGCGGCGATGCAGCAAGGCAATATTCCTGTAAAAGGTGAGCGCTTGGGTAAAGCTTTGGACATTATTATCAGTTTACGCAGTTGTCTATCGATGGATGATGGTGCTGATATTGCTCAAAATCTTGATCAATTATACGAATTTATGATTACACAAGTAACTGCGGCCAACCACAAAAATGACCCTCAGTTGATAGATGACGTAATAGACATTATTCGAGAGATAAAATCGGCTTGGGATCAGATCCCAGCTGAGTTTCATAACCTTACAGCTAAAGATGTAGGCGTGTAAAAATATTGTTAATGTTTTGCAAGTTAAATTAGATAGTTAGAAACAATAGCCTTGGGTGAACATCACACCACATAATTGCCTAGTTGCCTTATTTTTTTAATCAAATAGAATAGACGCCACTAACTATCCCTAGTGGCCAATTTCAGTTGCTTAAAGTCATACTGTGAATATCGATTGAAAATTACTCGAACTAAGAGATTGATTTTCATATTTTATTTCTAGCAACTCCAAGTATTAACAAGGCAATCATTCTCATCTATGCAAGGCTTAGCAAAATTACTTGTCATTGAAGACGACGCTCAAGCACAAACTAATCTAACTTCTATTTTAGATTTTGTTGGAGAGCAGTGTGAAGTAGTCAATGTTGAACAACTCGACTCGTTAGATCTTTCCGGTATCTGGTCTGGTTGTATTGTCGGTTCGATCGGCAAGATTGAAGACGCGACGAAATTGAATGAGCGACTTTCACGCGCAAGCCATATTCCACTTTTAATTACCAATTCACAGTTTCCTTTCGCCGAGGATCTAACCAACTACGTTGGTGATCTCGCTTACCCACTAAATTACCCTCAGCTTAGCGAAGCATTACGCCATTGCCGAGATTTTCTGGGGCGCAAAGGTGTCAATGTCGTCACGTCGGCTCGAAAGAACACCTTGTTCCGTAGTTTAGTCGGTCAGAGCCATGGTATTAAAGACGTTCGCCATCTTATTGAGCAAGTTTCATCAACAGAAGCGAACGTACTTATTCTCGGTGAATCGGGTACAGGCAAAGAAGTGGTCGCGCGCAATATTCACTACCATTCCGCACGTCGAAGTGGTCCGTTTGTGCCAATCAATTGTGGTGCAATCCCACCAGATTTATTAGAAAGTGAACTGTTTGGTCATGAGAAAGGTGCATTTACTGGTGCGATTACCTCACGTAAAGGGCGTTTTGAATTAGCTGAAGGCGGCACCCTGTTTCTCGATGAAATCGGTGATATGCCAATGCCGATGCAAGTCAAACTGCTTCGAGTATTACAAGAGCGTTGTTTTGAACGTGTGGGTGGAAATAATACTATTCGAGCTAACGTGCGAGTGATTGCAGCAACACACCGCAACTTAGAAACAATGATAAACGACAGTTCGTTTAGAGAAGATCTCTACTATCGCCTGAATGTATTTCCAATTGAGATGCCTGCGTTGCGTGATCGTAAAGAAGACATCCCACTGTTGCTTCAAGAGTTGATGACGCGAATGGAAGCTGAAGGTTCACAGCCAATTTGCTTCATGCCACGAGCGATCAATTCTTTAATGGAACACGATTGGCCAGGTAATGTACGTGAGCTAGCTAATTTGGTCGAACGCATGATTATTCTTTATCCGAATAGCTTGGTTGACGTGAACCATTTACCAACGAAATATCGTTATAGTGATATACCTGAGTTTCAACCAGAGTACAACTCCACCGCTTCAATCGAAGAACAGGAACGAGATGTATTGCAGGATATCTTCTCTGATGATTTCAGTGCCGATCACCTAGACATTTTCGCCGCTGGTGACAATGCGCCACAAGCACTACCACCGGAAGGCGTAAACTTAAAAGAGATGTTAGCGGATCTCGAGGTTACCATGATCAATCAAGCGCTTGATGCACAAGGTGGCATTGTCGCAAGGGCGGCTGATATGCTGGGTATGCGGCGTACAACATTGGTAGAAAAGATGCGTAAATATAACTTGCAGCGATAGCTACTAAACATGGTCAAAAAATTGACCATATGTTAACTTGTTGTATTATAATGATAAATGGCTTGGCTTGCTTTTTGCATTCCAAGCCATTGTAGTATTTAAGGCAAATTAACGACGAGTAAGTTGGTCAACCAATGGATAACCATTTAGGATCTTTAGAAGAACAAGTACAACGTTATAAACAAGTTCTTGATGTTATGCCTGCAGGCGTTATCTTGTTGGATACTCAAGGTGTGGTAAGGGAAACGAACCCTGAAGCTGAGCGTTTACTGGAAGTGCCTTTAGTGGGGCATAAATGGTTTGAAGTGATCCAATGGGCATTTGCACCGCGTGATGACGATGGGCATGAAATTTCATTGCGTAATGGACGTAAAGTACGCCTTGCTATCTCTGCATCGACGACTGGGCAACTGATTCTGATCACTGACCTAACTGAAACACGTTTATTGCAGTCACGTATTAGTGACTTACAACGTTTGTCGTCGCTAGGACGCATGGTGGCGTCGCTTGCGCACCAAGTTCGAACGCCATTGTCGAGCGCGATGCTATACGCTGCGAATTTAAGTGCGCCGAATTTACCCCCTGCAACTAAAGACCGTTTTCAAACCAAGTTACTTGATAGATTGCAAGACCTTGAAAAACAGGTAAATGACATGCTGTTGTTTGCTAAAGGCGGTGATAATAAAGTAGTGAAACCGTTCACCATTGCCGATTTAGTAACAGAGTTTTCTCCGATGGTAGAAAGTGCCCTTAAAAATAATACGATTGATTACTGCCTAGAAGTGGAAGATGAGTCAACGCGATTAATGGGTAACGCGAACGCTATCGCTTCGGCACTGAGCAATCTTGTCATGAATGCAATCCAAATAGCAGGCAAAGAATCGCAACTTGACGTATTTTTCCGCCCTGTGAATGATGAACTAAAAATCTCGGTACAAGATAGCGGACCGGGAGTGCCTCAAGAGCTACAACATAAAATTATGGAACCTTTCTTCACCACTCGCTCTCAAGGTACGGGTTTGGGGTTAGCGGTAGTACAAATGGTGTGCCGCGCACATGATGGAAGGCTCGAACTTATTTCAGAAGAGGGTGAAGGTGCTTGTTTTACGGTTTGTATTCCGTTGGAGCGCAATCAACCTCTAGCCCAATCAGTCACGACTGGAGAATAACATGGCTCAAAGCAAGGTACTTATCGTAGAGGATGACGAAGGTTTACGAGAAGCGCTCGTAGACACCTTAGCTCTAGCTGGCTACGAATGGCTAGAGGCTGATAGTGCGGAAGACGCGCTAGTTAAGCTAAAATCGAATGCCGTTGATATCGTCGTCTCTGATGTGCAAATGGGCGGTATGGGGGGGCTAGCTTTGCTGCGTAATATCAAACAGCATTGGCCGAATCTACCAGTATTATTGATGACGGCATACGCCAACATTGAAGATGCGGTATCAGCCATGAAAGATGGCGCAATTGACTATATGGCGAAACCTTTCGCCCCTGAAGTTCTATTGAACATGGTGAGTCGTTATGCACCAGTGAGGTCGGATGATAATGGTGATGCGATTGTTGCAGATGAGAAAAGCTTGAAGTTGTTGATTTTGGCCGAAAAAGTTGCCAAAACGGATGCGAACGTGATGGTGTTGGGACCGAGCGGTTCCGGAAAAGAAGTAATGTCGCGTTATATTCACAACGCGTCGAATCGCAAAGATGGACCATTTGTCGCTATCAACTGCGCTGCTATTCCCGACAATATGCTAGAAGCAACTTTATTCGGCTATGAAAAAGGTGCGTTTACCGGAGCGGTACAAGCGTGTCCTGGTAAATTTGAGCAAGCACAAGGCGGAACCATTTTACTCGATGAAATTAGTGAGATGGAACTTAGCTTACAAGCAAAATTACTACGTGTTCTTCAAGAGCGTGAAGTGGAACGCCTTGGTAGCCGTAAGAGCATCAAGCTTGATGTACGTGTATTGGCAACCAGTAACCGAGATCTTAAGCAATACGTACAAGAAGGCAATTTCCGTGAAGATTTATACTATCGTCTGAATGTATTCCCAATTACTTGGCCTGCTTTGTGCGAACGTCAAGACGACATTGAACCTCTTGCCAAGCATCTTGTCGAGCGCCATTGTCAGAAACAAGGGATCGCAGTGCCAACCCTCAATCAAGATGCGCTCAACAAACTATTGATTTACTCATGGCCGGGTAATGTTCGCGAGCTGGATAATGTCATTCAGCGTGCGTTGATCCTGAGTGAAAATGGTCATATTGGCGGTGAGCATATCTTACTCGAAGGATTAGATTGGCAAGATGCAAGTAGCTTACAACGAGTGGTTGAAAATAGTGCTGTTATCGCGCCTACAATTAGACCGATTGCCGAAGTCGAGGCACTTAACGGTTTAGTTAGCCATTCTGGTCTTGGAAATGAACTTAGGGATCAAGAGTATGCTATCATCCTTGACACTTTAGTTGAGTGCGCAGGTCGCCGTAAAGAAATGGCGGAGAAGCTTGGTATTAGCCCACGAACTTTACGCTACAAGCTCGCAAAAATGCGCGATTCGGGGATTGATATTCCAAACTAACGTGCTATTTTCGTAAGTTAATAACTTGATGGCATAGCGCTTGCAGTGTCAGTAAAATAACGAAATTGGCAGTCAAAGAATTGACTTCTGAGGTAATAATGAGAATTGATGGCTTTAATAACGAAATGCAGGTGATGATGTTGGAAGCTGCCAGCACAAAACCAGCCGCAACCGGTCAAGTAGTGGGTGCCGATTTTAAAGACCTATTGAACAATGCCATCAATAACGTCAATAGCCTTGCAAAGACTTCCAGTGACCTTCAAACTCGTTTTGATCGTGGTGATGAGAATGTTTCATTGTCAGATGTGATGATCGCCCGTAACAAATCGAGTGTCGCGTTTGAGGCTACAATTCAGGTACGAAATAAGCTCGTAGATTCGTATAAACAATTAATGAATATGCCAGTATAATTTAGGTATCGTCAGTGTCTGAACAAAACCAGTCAACAGACTTAGCTTTATCCGATTCTTCATCAGGCAGTGCACTTGTTGCGCACAATGACTTAGACGGTGGTGGGCAAAATCCCGATTTAGATGAAAAGAGCAGCTCTAAGTTTGACTTGGCAGTTGGTGACCTCGATCTGATGCGTCAGGTCGTGTTAGTACTGTCTATTTCGATCTGTGTCGCGCTCATTGTAATGCTATTTTTTTGGGTAAAAGAACCCGAAATGCGTCCTCTTGGCGCTTATGAAACTGAAGAGCTTATCCCAATACTCGATCATCTTGATCAACAGAAACAAGGATACAAGCTTGAAGGTAACACCATCCTTGTTCCTACCAGTGAATACAACAGTCTAAAGCTCAATCTTGCTCGCGCTGGACTTAATCAAGCGACGGAAGCGGGTGATGATATCTTATTGCAAGATATGGGCTTTGGTGTTTCCCAACGCCTTGAATTAGAGCGTTTGAAGCTCAGCCGTGAGCGTCAGCTTTCAAAAACAATGGAAGAGATGACTCAAGTTCGCCGAGCACGCGTGTTACTTGCGTTGCCTAAACAAAGTGTCTTTGTTCGTCATAATCAAGAAGCGTCGGCTTCGGTTTTCTTAACCCTTAAATCCGGTAATGCTCTCAAACAAGGGGAAGTTGATTCTATTGTTGATATGGTTTCTAGCGCCGTTCCGGGTATGAAGCCAAGTCGCGTTACGGTAACCGACCAACATGGGCGCTTGCTCAGTTCTGGTTCTCAAGATGAAGCGTCAATGGCTCGCCGTAAAGAGCATGAATTAGAGCGCAAACAAGAAGCCGCATTAAGAGATAAAATTGACTCGGTACTTATTCCTATTCTGGGCTTTGGTAACTATACCGCGCAGGTGGATATTGAACTCGACTTCAGCGCCGTAGAGCAAACTCGCAAGAGCTTTGATCCTAATACGCCATCAACGCGCAGTGAATACACTCTCGAAGATTACAACAATGGCAACGTGGTGGCTGGAGTTCCTGGTGCTTTGAGTAATCAACCACCTGCCGATGCCTCAATTCCACAAGATGTGGCGCAAATGAAGGACGGCTCTGTACTTGGGCAAGGTTCAGTGCATAAAGAGGCTACGCGCAACTTTGAACTTGATACCACCATTAGCCACGAGCGTCGCCAAACGGGCGTTGTTAATCGCCAAACTGTCGCGGTAGCGATTAAAAACCGCGCGATCGTCAATCCAGAAACGGGTGATACCAGCTACCAACCTCTGTCTGAAGTCGATTTGAACTCTATCCGCCAAGTGCTTATTGGTGCGGTGGGTTTTAGTCAAGCCCGGGGTGATTTGCTGAATGTGCTTAGTATGCAATTTGCAGAGCCAGAGATGGATGCTGTTGTTGATGCACCAATTTGGGAACATCCGAATTTCAACGATTGGATTCGTTGGTTAGCGAGTGCCCTCGTTATTATTATTGTAATTGTGGTACTGGTTCGTCCTGCAATGAAGAAACTTCTTAACCCAGCAGCGGAAGAAGAAGATCAAATGTACGGTCCAGATGGCTTACCAATTGGAGCGGGTGGTGAAACCAGCTTGATTGGTGGTGATCTTGATGGTGGCGATCTGTTTGAGTTTGGCTCTAGTATTGATCTGCCAAATCTCCATAAAGATGAAGATGTATTGAAAGCTGTGCGTGCACTTGTGGCAAATGAGCCAGAGTTAGCGGCGCAAGTTGTTAAAAACTGGATGAAAGATGCCTAACGAAATCGTACCTCAAGCCCAAGGCGGCGAAGTCATTGAAAACACCGTGGATATCTCAACCATTCCCGGTGAAGAGCGTGCTGCTATTTTATTGCTGAGTTTGAATGAAGAAGATGCGGCTGGAATCATTCGCCACTTGGAACCAAAACAAGTCCAACGTGTTGGTAGTGCGATGGCGCGCGCTGCTGATCTTAGTCAAGATAAAGTAGGCGCGGTTCATCGTGCTTTCTTGGAAGACATTCAGAAGTACACCAACATTGGTATGGGCAGTGAAGACTTCATGCGAAATACCCTTGTAGCGGCGTTAGGGCAAGATAAAGCAAATAATCTTGTTGACCAAATTCTGTTAGGTACTGGTTCTAAAGGTCTTGATTCATTGAAATGGATGGACCCACGTCAAGTGGCCAGCATCATTATCAACGAACACCCACAGATACAAACTATCGTTCTTTCCTACCTTGATCCGGACCAGTCAGCGGAAATATTGTCACAGTTTGCTGAACGCGACCGCCTCGATCTGATGATGCGTATTGCCAACCTTGAAGAAGTTCAACCATCGGCATTGGCTGAGTTGAATGAGATCATGGAGAAGCAGTTCGCTGGTCAAGCGGGTGCTCAAGCTGCCAAGATTGGTGGCCTGAAAGCAGCCGCCGAGATCATGAACTACATGGACAACAATGTAGAAGGTGTCTTGATGGAGCAGATTCGCGATCAAGACGAAGATATGGCAACTCAAATTCAAGATCTTATGTTTGTATTCGAGAACCTTATCGAAGTGGACGACCAAGGTATTCAGAAGCTATTGCGTGACGTACCACAAGATGTTCTGCAGCGTGCACTGAAAGGTGCTGATGACGGTCTAAGAGATAAAGTATTCAAGAACATGTCGAAACGTGCTGCTGAAATGATGCGTGACGATCTAGAAGCAATGCCTCCAATTAAAGTTTCTGATGTTGAAGCTGCGCAAAAAGAAGTGTTGGCGATTGCGCGTCGCATGGCAGACGCTGGTGAGTTAATGCTCTCTGGCGGTGCCGACGAATTCCTATAATTAATTGCTGTTGCAAGGGGAATAATCATGTCAGGTGATAGAAAACGCGGCTTTTTGCGTCTCGATGACGATCAACAAGTCGAAAAAGCACAAAAATGGGGCTTACCTGACTACACGCCTTCTAGGCACTCACAAGCTCGTGAAACCGCAATGAATTACGATCCAGCTTGGGTGCCGAGTTTCTCTGAACCAGAGGAAGAGGTGCCAGTCGAATTGACTGATGAAGACATTGAGCTTATCAAGCAACAAGCCTATCAAGAAGGCTTGCATCAAGGTCAAGAAGCTGGATTTAAACAAGGTTACGAAAAAGGCAAAGAGCAAGGTGTGGAAGAGGGGCTGCAAGAAGGTCTTGAAGCCGGAAAAATTGAAGGTGTAGCCGCTGGACAAGAGTTCATTCAGCAGCAAGTACAAACCTTTGTCGGTCTTGCTAATCAATTTGCTCAGCCGCTTGAGTTAATGAACGCTCAAGTTGAAAGACAGTTAGTCGACATGGTCTTAACCTTAGTCAAAGAGGTTGTTCATGTTGAAGTACAGACAAACCCACAAGTTATTCTCGATACCATAAAACAATCGGTAGAAGCACTGCCTGTTTCTGGACACGCTATCACCCTTAAGCTGCATCCAGATGATGTCGAAATTATCCGTTCTTCCTATGGTGAAGAATCATTAGAGTTCCGTAATTGGACGCTGGTCGCTGAACCTGCGCTCAACCGAGGTGATGTTCAGATTGAGGCGGGTGAATCCAGTGTTAATTATCGAATGGAAGAGCGTATTCGCACAGTACTAAAAAGCTTTTGTGGTGTTAACCGCTATCAAGGTGGTGAATAGTGCTCGCACTGGCTGATCGCCTCTCCCAATACAAAACACAAGGGTTAACTTGCCGACCAGTCGCGTCTGGTAAGTTAGTTCGGGTGGTTGGTTTAACCCTTGAAGCAACGGGTTGCCGTGCACCGATTGGTAGCTTGTGTACAGTTGAAACCATGAAAGGTGAAATGGAAGCTGAAGTGGTGGGTTTTTCTGGTGATAACCTGTTTTTGATGCCAAGTGAACAAATTACCGGCGTATTACCGGGGGCTAAAGTCACCCCTCTCACCAGTGAGGTAGGTTTGCCGGTAGGAATGGAGTTACTGGGTCGTGTCATTGATGGTGTGGGCAATCCACTTGATAGTTTAGGGCCGATCTACACTGAGAAACGCGCTTCATTTAACGCAGAACCTATCAACCCATTATCACGTAAACCTATTAGTGAACCGTTAGATGTTGGTCTGAAGGCGATTAATGGTCTTTTGACCGTAGGTAAAGGTCAACGTATTGGTCTCTTTGCTGGTTCCGGTGTGGGTAAATCGGTGACGCTGGGTATGATGACACGAGGCACGACAGCGCAAGTTGTGGTGGTTGGTCTTATCGGTGAGCGTGGACGAGAAGTTAAAGAATTTATCGAAGAAATTTTAGGTGTCGATGGACGTCAGCGCTCGGTGGTCGTAGCGGCACCAGCCGATTCGTCCCCCCTTATGCGTTTAAAAGGGTGCCAAACCGCATTGACCATCGCAGAATACTTCCGAGATCAAGGTTTAGATGTTCTGCTATTGATGGATTCATTGACTCGTTTTGCTCAAGCTCAACGTGAAATAGCGCTTTCTGTTGGTGAACCGCCAGCAACCAAAGGTTACCCACCATCGGTGTTTGCCAAATTGCCAGCACTGGTTGAACGAGCGGGCAATGGTAGCCCTGAACAAGGTTCTATAACCGCATTCTTTACGGTATTGACCGAGGGTGATGATTTACAAGATCCAATAGCGGATGCTTCTCGTGCTATTTTGGATGGTCACATCGTGTTATCACGTGAAATGGCTGATGCTGGTCACTACCCTGCGATTGATGTTGAAAAGTCTGTTAGCCGTGTTATGCCACAGATCACTACCGATGAGCATATGCTGATGTCGAAAGCAGTACGTCAAGTGTTGTCAATTTGTCGTAAGAACCAAGACTTGGTTTCGATTGGAGCATATAAACCAGGCACTGATCTGGCGATTGATAGCGCGTTCACTCTCAAACCTAAGTTGGATATGTTCTTACAGCAAAGCATGAAAGAGAGTGTGCCGTACGACATGTGCGTCAATATGCTCGGACGATTGTTGAAAGGGGAGTAAGCATAAGCTATGGATAACGCACTTGGCTTTTTAGTTGAACAGGCGAAAGAACGCGAGAACCAAGCAGTACTCGCGCTCACAACAGCACGCACTGAACTAGATGGTTACTACTTGCAGCTACAGCAGATCGAAAAGTATCGTTTAGATTATTGCCAACAGTTAATTGACCGCGGTAAGCAAGGGCTGACTGCAAGCCAATACACTCATTTAAACCGATTCCTCACCACGCTAGACAATACGCTATCAAAACAAAAGCAAGCTGAATCCCATTTTAAAGACCAAGTCGAAAGTTGCGAGAATCATTGGCTTGAGTGTAGGAAGCAGCGTCGTTCATATGAATGGCTGATTGAGAAAAAACAAACAGAGAAGCAACGTTTGGAGAACATTCGAGAGCAGAAGCTGTTGGATGAATTCTCTACGCTGCAATATTCTCGACGTCATTCAAACCGGTTAGAGTAAAGCAAGGTATTGGCGCGATTTTTGCTTATTTAAGGCTTAGTTAGGTGTTTCTTTTTTAATCAAATATAGAGTGCGGGCTGGTCTGGATAAGCAGAACAAGCCAGCATATTGAATACCACCAAGAACACTGTGATTGGATCAGTCAGTAAAAAGCGAGTCAGCGCCCATGAATGTGAATTTAACATCCGCTACAGAATCAACCAAGCTCACCAAAGGGGGCCGTGAAAAAACCACGTCTTCGGATGAGACTTCTGAAGCTGAGGGCTTTTTTGCAAAGTTGACCGCGATGCTCAAAGGCGAGAGCAAAGCTGAACTTGAGACGACGGATGTCGCTGTCGAGACAAACAGTGAAGAAACGAGCGAAGACGACGCGGTTAAGATTGATGCCACCGCTGGAAAAAGCACGGATGCAGTATTAAATTCAGCTGAGAGTGAAGCCAACCTTGAACTTAGCGAAGAAGGAGAGGCTGCACTGGCTAAGAAAGTAAGCCATGAAAACGCCGAAGATGGTCAATCTACCAATGAAAAAACAGTCGGTGATAAAGCGGTCGTTATCCCTAAAGAACTAGAAAAATTTATCGAAAACGCTGACGAACAAAAATTGATGAGTTCTGAGGTTGAACAAACCGTCGCTGAGAGCGAAGAGCTGCTTGGGCGACTAGACCAGTCTAGCAAGGCATTGCAACAGGTAGACGGCAACACTTTGCCACAACAACAAGTGGATCAGTCGCAGCAGACATCGTCATCTCCATTGCCAGTCGAAGAAACCCTGACGACTTCATCAGTTCTAGCTTTATCTGACAATCAAACTATCGAAGCTAATGCTACGCAGGCCTCTGAGTTGCTACCGGCAGAGGGAGAATCTCTCTCTGTTGCGATTGAAGGTGGTGTAGCCCCTGCTGGAGAAGTAGTAGAAGCTACGGAAGTAGAAGCCGTGGAAGTGGCGACGCCTGCAATTCAAGCCAGTCAAATACCGGCTGACCAAATACAAGCAAATGGCACAGCAGTCGCCACTGAAGGTGAAGTGACGGTCACCCAAGGTGAAGTAAAACTGAATGAATCGATGGATGATTTGAACAGCGAGTTAAGTGAAGAAGCCGTTCAACCAGCAGCTATTGCATGGCAATCGACCTCTACGTCGACCAATGAAGTGACAAAACCTGTCAGCGATGACGTATTGGATAAGCAAGCGAATAAACCTGTGATTCATCAGGCTGCGGCTAATCAGCAGC
Source organism: Vibrio kasasachensis (assembly GCF_050337565.1). NCBI lineage: Bacteria > Pseudomonadati > Pseudomonadota > Gammaproteobacteria > Vibrionales > Vibrionaceae > Vibrio > Vibrio kasasachensis. Next base: position 109,427 of record NZ_JAKJTB010000020.1, read on the forward strand.
TACAAGCTAATTTGGCAGCTGCTCAAACGCAAGGCACCAATCAAACTTCGTCAGCGACTAATGCGAGTGTTTTGACACCTGCGACCCCAATGGATCTTTCGGCAGTACAGCAGCTACAAGCGAGTGTAGCGCTAGCCGTCAAACCTGAACAAGCAATACTACAAGCGACAATGGGAGCAAAGGCTGCTGCAACGCTTGGCAAAATAGGACAGCAAGGTGAGACGAGCAATAATGGTGTAGAAGCTTCATTTGCACAACAGTTGGGTCAAGCAGCTGGGCAAAATAGTGTTAATGGACTGGTGAGAGCAGAGCCAACAGCACAGCCTCAACCGACTATGCAATTGAACCGAGAGATGGCAAGCGAGCAAGTGTCTGAACGCATTCAGATGATGATGTCGAAAAACTTGAAGAATATCGATATTCGCCTAGACCCACCTGAGCTAGGTCGCATGCAGATTCGCATGAATATGAATGGCGATAATGCCACAGTGCATTTTACGGTCGCTAACCAACAGGCTCGAGATATAGTTGAACAAGCGATGCCTCGACTACGTGAAATGCTGGCTCAACAGGGGCTGCAACTTGGTGATACGTCAGTACAACAACAAGCTTCAGGGCAGCAACAAGGGCAATACGCTACCTCTAACGAGGATGGAACTGGTCAAGGTAACAGCATTCAGAGCACCAATGGTGAAGAAAACCTTGAACCTGACGTCAAACTTGATTTGAATGTGGCATCAAAGCGTGATGGAATTAGTTATTACGCTTAGACTATGCCATTAGAGATGGTATTAACGGATTGATTGGCTAGAGAATCTTAGACTATGGCAGCAGAAGAAATCACAAGTGAAGCCCCAAAAGGCAAAGGAAAACTGATCATAATTGTTGTTGCAGTACTCGTGCTACTTGTTGGCGGTGGTGCGGCTGCATTCTTTTTGATGGGTTCTAGCGACAGTGCAGAGAGCGGCTCTGCAGCACAAGCTTCGGCCGCTTCAGCTGAGCTGCCAGTGTCATACGTGAATATAGCGCAGCCATTTTTGTTCAACGTGACGGGTGATAAGAAAGATCGTCTAGTCCAAATTAATGTACAGCTGATGGTGCGCGGTATCGACAATGAAAACTTAGCTCGTTACCACTCACCGTTGATTGAAAGTTCGCTGTTGGCAACATTTGCTTCTGCCACTGTTGATCAATTACGCAGTGCCAATGGGCGTGTAGAACTGCGTAAAAAAGCAACCGAAGATATTAAAGCGAGTTTAACTCGCGCAGTAGGACAGCCAGTAATTGAAAGAGTGCTGTTCACTGATTTTGTTATTCAGTAGGAATTAGTGTGACCGATTTATTAAGCCAAGACGAAATTGATGCGCTGCTGCATGGCGTAGATGATGTTGATGACGTCGATGATGATGAGGTCGTCAGTGATACAGATGCGGTAGACTTTGACTTCTCGTCACAAGACAGAATTGTTCGTGGTCGAATGCCAACGCTCGAACTCATTAACGAGCGTTTTGCTCGTCATATGCGTATAAGCTTGTTCAATATGCTGCGTAAAACCGCAGAAGTATCGATCAACGGTGTGCAGATGATGAAGTTTGGTGAGTACCAAAATACACTCTACGTGCCGACCAGTTTGAATATGGTGCGCTTTAGACCGCTTAAAGGTACCTCGCTGGTTACCATGGAAGCTCGATTAGTCTTTATTTTAGTAGAGAATTTCTTTGGTGGTGATGGTCGTTTCCATGCTCGTATCGAAGGGCGTGAATTTACCCCAACAGAGCGTCGTATCATCCAGCTTCTGCTGAAAATTGTCTTTGAAGATTACAAAGAAGCATGGTCTCCGGTGATGGGAGTTGAGTTCGAATATCTCGACTCAGAAGTAAACCCGAGCATGGCGAACATAGTTAGCCCAACCGAAGTTATCGTAGTGAGTTCATTCCATATTGAAGTGGATGGCGGTGGCGGTGATTTCCACATGGTGATGCCTTACTCGATGGTCGAACCGATCCGCGAATTGCTTGATGCGGGTGTGCAATCGGACAAAATGGAAACCGATGTCCGTTGGAGCTCAGCTTTACGCGAAGAGATCATGGACGTGCCGGTAAACTTCCGTGTTGATTTACTCGAAAAAGACATTTCATTGCGAGATTTGATGGAGTTGCAACCTGGCGACATCATCCCGATTGAGATGCCAAAACATGCGGTAATGTTTGTTGAAGAACTGCCAACCTATCGAGTTAAGATGGGGCGTTCAGGCGAAAAATTAGCCGTTCAAGTTTCAGAAAAAATTAGACGCCCAGATGTGGTGAAAACCGATATTGCTTTCCTTGGAAAAGACGTAATTTCTGAGTTAGAGCAAGATGACGGTGAAATTGAAGATTAAATCGATTAGATAGGTATTTAGGTATGGAACCAAGTGACGATCAAAGACTAGCCGACGAATGGGCGGCAGCATTAGGTGAAGATCCGAGTGCACCCGATATTGACGTTGATGAAGTGATGGCTGCGCAGTTTGATGAGCTGCAAGATACCTCTACGCCAATTTCAGATGACGAGCGTCGTAAGCTCGATACGATATTAGATATCCCTGTAACGATTTCGATGGAAGTTGGTCGCTCACAAATCAGTATTCGCAACTTATTGCAATTGAACCAAGGGTCGGTAGTGGAGCTTGAGCGTTTGGCGGGTGAATCTCTCGATGTATTGGTGAATGGTACACTTATCGCTCATGGCGAAGTTGTTGTGGTAAACGACAAGTTTGGTATTCGTTTGACTGATGTAATTAGCCAAACTGAGCGAATTAAGAAGCTTAGGTAACTTATGAAGCCGAATTATTTGTGGCTACTACTGTTATCTCCTTCGGTAATGGCGGCGTCTTCAGCGCCACCTAACCAGTTTGATTGGGCGACCACGTTTGGGTCGCTCTTGTTCGTTATAGCCCTTATTTTACTGATGGCTTGGTTGTTAAAGCGTATGCGCGTACCCACCATGGCCAATCAAAAGGGGTTAAGTGTCGTGCGACAAATTGCAGTTGGCACACGTGAGCGAATTGTGATTGTTCAAGCCGGAGAAGAGCAGTTTTTGGTAGGCATTACTCCTCAATCAATCCAACTGATTTCTAAACTGGATAAACCTTTATCTCAGGAGGAGCTAGCAGCCAGTCCATTTGCAAACCAACTGACTCAGCTATTGAAAAAGAATGACAAAAAATAATCGCATTGCGACGCTTTTGCTGGCGTTGATGTTGGCGATGGTATCAGCCTTCACTTATGCAACTGAAGAGCTGCAAACGCCAGTAAATAATAATGTCGCCTCTAATTCGGTAACCGTCTCGGCTATGGAGCGAGAGCAGGGCGCAGCAAAAACTATATCGACTAGTTCATTGATTGGTTCTGGTGGTGGGGGAATTCCAGCATTCACTGTGACCACCAATACCGACGGTACTGAAGATTACTCGGTCAATTTACAAATTTTAGCCTTGATGACAATGCTAGGCTTCTTGCCTGCAATGGTCATCTTGATGACTTCGTTCACTCGCATTGTGGTGGTGATGTCGATTTTGCGCCAAGCCATGGGTTTGCAGCAGACACCATCAAACCAAGTCATCATCGGTATCGCGATTTTCTTGACCTTTTTTATTATGTCTCCAGTTTTGACCAAGATAAACGATACTGCGATTCAACCTTATATTAATGAGCAGATCTCTGCCCGTGGTGCATTTGATTTAGCACAGATCCCTATGAAGGATTTCATGCTTAAACAAACCCGAGTGAAAGATTTAGAGACGTTCGTTAATATTTCCGGTTCAACCGCTGAAAACCCTGAAGATGTATCAATGGCAGTGCTTATCCCTGCCTTTATCACGTCAGAATTAAAAACGGCATTCCAGATTGGTTTTATGCTGTTTTTGCCATTTTTGGTCATCGACTTGGTGGTGGCATCAGTTCTGATGGCGATGGGTATGATGATGCTCTCGCCGATGATCGTGTCTTTGCCATTTAAATTGATGCTATTTGTGCTAGTTGATGGGTGGAATCTAATACTCTCCACCTTAGCTGGCAGTTTTGCCTTGTAGCGGGAGAAAATCATGACTCCTGAAATGTTTGTTGAGCTATTTCGTGACGCACTGTGGATGGTTCTGATCATGGTGTGCGCCATTGTGATCCCCAGTTTGTTGATTGGTTTAGTGGTTGCCGTTTTCCAAGCGGCGACCTCAATCAATGAACAAACACTAAGCTTCTTGCCACGTTTAGTGGTGACGCTGCTGGCGTTGATGTTCTTTGGTCACATGATGACCCAAATGATGACGGAGTACTTCTACTCCATCATTGAGCGTTTGCCTCAAGTTCTTTATTAGGTTAGGCGATGGAATATCCCGCGAATATCGTTTTAGAGTGGATAGCCAATTACTTTTGGCCGTACACTCGTATTTCTGCCATGCTGATGGTGATGACGGTAACGGGCGCTCGTTTTGTCTCAACCAAAATTAGGTTATACCTCGGCTTAGCCATCACTTTTGCTGTCATGCCAGCCATTCCTCAAGTACCACAATCCATTGAGCTACTCTCTTTTGAGGGCTTTATGGTACTGCTAGAGCAATTGGTGATTGGTGTCGCAATGGGTACCGTGACCCAATTCATGATTCAGGTTTTTGTTATCTTGGGGCAGATCTTAGGTATGCAATCGAGCTTGGGTTTTGCTTCCATGGTTGACCCTGCGAACGGTCAAAATACGCCGCTGCTTGGTCAATTGTTTATGTTTCTGGCGACCATGTTCTTTTTGGCTACTGATGGTCATCTAAAAATGTTGATGCTGGTGGTGATGAGTTTCAAATCATTACCCATTGGCTCAGGTACACTCACCGCGGTTGATTTTCGAGAGTTAGCCTTATGGCTCGGTACCATGTTTAAATTGGCGCTGAGTATGTCGCTGTCGGGTATTATTGCCTTGTTAACCATCAACCTTTCATTTGGTGTTATGACTCGTGCTGCACCACAGCTAAACATTTTTTCGTTGGGTTTTGCCTTTGCCTTGATTGTTGGCTTGCTGTTGTGCTGGTACATCATTGGTGGATTGTTTAATCACTACGAATTGATATGGCTACAAGGTGAGCAGCAAATTTGTCGTTTTATTCGTTTAGATTGTTAGTGTCGCGCTAGGAGACTGAATTGTCAGAATCAGACGGTGCAGAACGTACCGAAGACGCCACGCCCAAGCGCTTGCAGCAGGCCCGAGAGAAAGGGCAGGTTGCAAGGTCAAAAGAGTTGGCGTCAGTTTCGGTATTAGTAGTTGGGTCTATCGCTTTGATGTGGTTTGGCGACGACTTGGCGCGCGCGTTGTACAGTGTTATGGGGCGGCTATTCGATCTCACTCGAGAGGAGGTGTTCGATCAAACGAAATTGTTTGATATAGCCTTAGGTTCTCTTACTGCGCTGATTTTGCCCTTATTGATGATTCTCGTGGTGCTATTCGTCGCAGCATTGGCTGGCGCTGCTGGGCTGGGCGGGATAAGTTTTTCTGCTGAAGCGGCAATGCCTAAATTGTCAAAAATGAACCCGCTTAGCGGTCTTAAACGTATGGTTGGGATGCAAAGTTGGGTTGAGTTGGTTAAATCAATCTTAAAAGTTTCGCTGGTTTCTGGTATGGCGTTTTATTTGATCAACGCAGCGAAAGAGGATTTATTCCAACTGAGTTTGGATGTTTTTCCGCAAAACATTTTTCATGCATTGGATATTCTGCTTAACTTCATTTTGTTGATCAGTTGTTCGCTGCTGATCGTGGTTGGTATTGATATTCCTTTTCAGATTTGGCAACACGCTAACCAGTTGAAAATGACCAAGCAAGAGATAAAAGACGAATACAAAGAAACAGAAGGTAAGCCGGAAGTGAAAGGTCGTATTCGTATGCTTCAACGTGAAGCTGCCCAGCGACGCATGATGGCTGAAGTCCCTCAAGCGGATGTTATCGTGACCAACCCTGAGCACTTCTCGGTAGCATTGCGTTACGACCAATCAAAGGATCGTGCGCCTATTGTGGTTGCTAAAGGGGTTGACCATATGGCATTGAAGATCAGAGAGATCGCGCGCGCGCACGATATCTATATTGTACCCGCACCGCCATTAGCCCGCGCCCTATACCATTCGACAGAACTTGAACAACAGATCCCAGATGGATTATTTACCGCGGTGGCGCAAGTGCTGGCGTATGTATTCCAGCTTAAGCAATACCGTAAGCGCGGTGGTCAACGACCAAACCTAAAGCCGTCAGAGCTAGAAATTCCACCAGATCTGAGACAGTAAGCTTGCTTGTTGCTGAATGCCCGCTGTTACTTTTCGGGAATAGAGAGCAATACCAGTAGCGCACCGTTGCCGCCATATTCTAGAGGTGCTTGATGGAAGGCCATTACGTCAGGGTGTTGCGCTAACCAGAGTGGCGCTTTTTGTTTGAGAATGTGCTTACCAATACCATGTTGAACACAAGCACAATGGATTTCATTTTTTACGCAATAGGCAATCATCGCCCCCAGTTCGCGCTTGGCTTCTACTTGAGTCATGCCGTGCATGTCTAAAAATACATCCGGTACGTATACGCCACGACGCAGTCTCTTCACTTCGTATGTGGAAACGTCATCACGCGCATAACGCGTTGGTCCATCGTCGCTCAACAGCGGCACAAACTCATCCGAGAAATAAAACTCAGCGTCACTACTTTCGCGCGCTGTGCGCGTGATTTCTTTTTGCTTAGTATTCTTTTTTGGTTGCTGGACTATGGTATCCTGTGGCAACTTTTTTACGCCTTGTACTGCATCCTTAAAAAGGGCGAAATCGTCGTCAGCGTTAGTGTCTTTTTCGTTCATGGGTATAAAATTAGTGTTGTTAAGCATCGTTAATTTGTATTAGCAGTATTGTAGCGCTTTTCGGAGACTATTTTGGATAAGATTTTTGTAGAAGAAGCGGTATCAGAATTATATTCGCTTCAAGATATGATTCGTTGGACAGTAAGCCGCTTTAATGCTGCGAATCTGTTTTATGGTCAAGGTACAGATAATGCGTGGGATGAAGCGGTTCAGCTTATCCTGCCAACCCTTTATCTACCAATAGATGTGCCTCCACATGTTCTCAACTCGCGCTTAACCACCAGTGAGCGCATGCGCGTTGTTGAACGTGTTGTAAAACGCATTAACGAGCGCACGCCAACGGCCTACTTAACCAATAAAGCGTGGTTCTGTGGATTAGAATTTTTTGTCGATGAGCGCGTTTTAGTACCACGTTCGCCAATCGGTGAGCTTATCCAAGCTGAATTCCAGCCATGGTTGATCGAAGAGCCAGTGCGCATTATGGATTTATGTACTGGCAGCGGTTGTATCGCGATTGCTTGTGCGTACGCATTCCCAGAAGCGGAAGTAGATGCGATTGATATTTCTACTGACGCGCTGCAAGTGGCTGAGCAAAATGTTCAAGATCACGGCATGGAGCAACAAGTGTTCCCAATCCGCTCTGATCTATTCCGAGATTTAGTCAAAGAACAATACAACATCATAGTGTCGAATCCTCCTTATGTGGATGAGGAAGACATGAACAGCTTGCCGATAGAATTTACTCATGAGCCTGAACTGGGTTTAGCTGCGGGTACAGATGGCTTGAAATTGGTCCGTCGCATTTTGTCTAATGCACCTGATTACCTCACAGAGAAAGGTATTCTGATCTGTGAAGTAGGTAACTCAATGGTGCATATGATGGAGCAGTACCCACATATTCCATTCACATGGTTAGAATTTGAAAATGGTGGTCATGGTGTCTTTATGCTAACACGTGATCAACTTGTCGAATGTGCAGAAGATTTTAAGCTTTATAAAGATTAATAATCAGCTAGAGTTCTGTTTTAACGCCATGCAATTGCATGGCGTTTTTCGTTACGAAAAAGTCAAAATTGTTGTGATTTGGGGGTTTACATCAAATCGTAATAAAGCGACTATAAAAACACGAATAACAGGAAGGAACGCGGTAAATCATGTATTTGCAGCGTTCATATTGGGGTAGTAATGGCAGGAAATAGTATCGGACAACACTTTCGAGTGACAACATTCGGAGAAAGTCACGGTATCGCACTAGGATGTATCGTAGATGGTTGTCCCCCGGGGTTAGATATTTCAGAAGAGGTCATTCAAGTTGATCTTGACCGTCGTCGACCGGGCACGTCTCGTTACACCACTGCGCGCCGAGAACCAGACCAAGTTAAAATCCTGTCGGGTGTCTTCGAAGGTAAAACCACGGGCACATCCATTGGTCTATTGATCGAAAACACCGACCAACGCTCAAAAGACTACTCCGAGATCAAAGATAAATTCCGTCCTGGTCATGCAGATTATACCTACCATCAAAAATATGGTGTTCGCGATTATCGTGGTGGTGGTCGTTCGTCCGCACGTGAAACCGCAATGCGTGTTGCAGCGGGCTCGATAGCAAAACAATACCTTAAACAAGAGTTTGGTGTAGAGATTCGCGCTTATTTAGCGCAAATGGGCGACGTGGCGATAGAAAAGGTCGACTGGAATGAGATTGAAAACAACCCATTCTTTAGCCCAGATGCTGATAAAGTAGATGCCTTTGACCAACTGATTCGGGATTTGAAAAAACAAGGTGATTCGGTTGGCGCTAAGATTCAAGTGGTTGCGACGAACGTACCTGTGGGTCTAGGTGAGCCAGTATTTGATCGCTTAGATGCTGATATTGCCCACGCTCTGATGAGCATCAACGCAGTGAAAGGTGTTGAAATCGGTGACGGGTTTGATGTGGTTAAGCAAAAAGGCAGTGAGCATCGCGATGCTTTGTCGCCACAAGGCTTTGCTAGTAACCACGCCGGTGGCATTCTTGGCGGTATCTCTACCGGGCAAGAGATTGTTGCCAATATCGCTTTAAAACCAACATCAAGCATTACCGTTCCCGGTAAGACGATTGACAGACAAGGTCAACCAACAGAGCTTATTACTAAAGGTCGTCATGATCCTTGTGTCGGTATTCGAGCTGTACCGATCGCTGAGGCGATGCTAGCGATTGTGGTGATGGATCACTTGCTGCGCCACCGCGGTCAAAACTATGGTGTACAAACCGAGACACCAAAAATTTAACTGCCAATTGTGCATATAACGCTAAAAGCCAATCTGACCGATTGGCTTTTTTGTGGCTGCGATATGGTAAGGGAAGTTAGTGCAGTGGGTCGTCACTATCTAAATGAAAAGAAGGCAGACGCCACTTAAAGCGAACAGCAGCCATACGCATAAGGTAGCCCACCACTAACGTCGCGATAGTCGTGGTTACATCATCAACACCAAATTCCAATAGAGCTAAGTACAAGCCAGAAGCAACCAGTGATACTGAAGCATAAAGTTCTTCATGCAGTACTAATGGGGTTTGACGACAGATCAAATCACGCAACAAACCACCAAACACGCCGGTAACCAACGCGGACACCATACAGATACCAGGGTGCAAACCCATACCGATGGCAACTTTGGTACCTATGATGCTAAAAACAATCAAACCAAGCGCATCAAGACGAATGAATAGACCTTTGAATTTTATTACCCACTTAGCTAAGCCAGTCGTGAGAACTCCGGCAATACACGTAATCGCGAGAAATTCAGGGTTTTTCACCCAGCCTAATGGGTAGTGACCGAGTAAAATATCGCGCACGGTACCCCCGCCGATCGCGGTAGCGCTCGCAACCAACATCACGCCAAACCAATCCATTTTACGACGACCAGCACTAAGTGCGCCTGTCATCGCTTCTGCAGTGATACCGATAATGTATAACACGCTCAATAGCATAACGATTACTCAATTTATCTAGGAACAGACTTAGCGGATAGACCGCTTGTATCTTATAAAGCAAAACGGAGATTTTAGTGGTTGTTATACGGAAAGGCGAATGAGTTTTGTTGGTTGCGAAAACGTTTTTCAGATAAATATTTCTAATGTTGTTGGCGGTGAAGGCGTTTTGCAATTGTAAATAAAAGTGCGAGAATGCCAGTGTTGAAACGGTATTTAATTGCAAGTGAACATGACACACGACTATCTCGATTTAATAAAAATTTTTAATGACACCTTTTATCAAAGCTACAATACCAAACTTGAGTTAGGTGGAGATGAACCGGTTTATCTGCCCGCAGATAATGATCACGGCTATCACCGCATTATTTTTGCACGTGGATTTTATGCTTCAAGTTTACATGAAATAGCTCATTGGTGTGTAGCGGGTCCGGAGCGTCGCTTGCTAGAAGATTTTGGCTATTGGTATGAGCCTGATGGTCGAACAGAGCAAGTACAAGCAGAATTTGAAAAAGCAGAAATACGCCCGCAAGCTTACGAGTGGATTCTATCGTTAAGTGCTGGTTTTCCATTCACGGTGAGCTGCGATAATCTCAATGGCGCTTTTGAGCCTGATCGCCTTATGTTTATGCGCAAAGTTCACGTTGAAGTATTGAGTATTTTAGAGCAGGGAATACCTCCGAGAGTATTGACTCTGTCGGAAGCACTACGTGAATTTTATCATATTCCGCCATTAGCAGCAGAGATGTTCCAAGTTAAGTAGATTTTGATATTGGCTAAAAGTAGAAGCCCCATTGCTGGGGATTTTCTATTTTCGTTATGGAATGAGCCAAATGCTCTGGGCTTGGTTGTCATACTGCCAAATGAACGTTAGTGGGCTGCTATTTGCTTCCATTGGTGAAATTTCTGCAATAAGTGACTGTTGATGATTGGGGAGCCGCAGTTCGAAGATTCCTACACCATCATCGAGGCTGGCTTTAACAAAACACTTGTTGTAATCAATTGTCTCTGAGTTGTTTTCACAAATGACGATATACACTTCTTTGCCAGCCAATTGCGTTAGGTTTACATCGACCGTGAGCTGATAAGTGGATGAAAGATCATTGTCGCTAGCTATAACTAACTCGTTAAGAGAACGAGAAGATGAACTGCTACTTGGCGATGGGCTTGTTGTGTTGCCACCACCATCGCCGCCACCACCACAGGCTACAAGGCTTAAGCTGAGTAGAATTAACCATGTCGTATGCTGTTTCATTTTATTTTCCCCCAATCCTAGTCGACGTAAATATTGTTGTTTGGCTCGGTGTACCAAGTTGACGAGGTTTGCCCCGTTGGGTCTGAGGCAAAATCATCAAAATTGCTGTAAGCCTCGAGAATATTGACTTGTTCTAGCGGGTGCTGCCATGTGAGTGGGATTTCTATCGCCCAAGGTAAGCCGTTGGCAGTATGAAAGTGCGTATCACCACTTGATGCGTCACTGCCTAGTGATTTGTAACGAGTGTCAAATTTGCTGGTTGGTGCTTTGTTTTTAAGATGGATTTCCAACCCTCGTTCTGGGTAGCCGCCAGTTAATTGATGCCCAATTTCGCCATAGTAGTGACCGGGTGAAGCAAAAATAAATGGGTCATAAGGGAAATCAGGCATTTGATCGCCGGCAATTGCATTGCGCATAGTGACGGTGAGTTGCCACGTCGGACGATAGCTGGTTCCACAATTGGTTTGGGTTCGAAACATGGAGCAGCCTTCGGCTTCACCCGGTTCAGTCACATCCCATAAATCTTCATGTACGATAAGTACGGCATCATTTGTATCGGATTCTAATACGGCTGAATTGACTACTTGGTTGTTAATTATGAGCTCGATCAATTCATCTTTGATATCGCTTGGCGGTATGCCAGGAAGTCGAATGGCAAAACCAGAGTGATAATCGCCACCTAGTGCTGCAATTTTCCCTTCCATTTTTATGCGAATAATAGAACCATCCAGATGATACTCCGTGAATTTAACATTCATGAGTACGTCGTTCATATCGTAGTCACCCGCAATAGGGTACTGATCTTCATAAGCGAAAGTCGTGAAATCAGCACCGCTTGGATAAAGCTCAGTTACTACGCCTTCTTCGGTAATATCAACGGTATAATCTTCAACCTCGCCTGTCGGAACGCCGCCGGAAGGACCAATACCTGAGATTTCACTTAATCGGAACCTTGCCCAAGTCTGTCCAGCTTGCGCCCAAGGAGGAACTGAGAAGAATACATCCTGACTACCATTGGACACGGGCTTGTCTGTCATTATGATTTCATCGGCATCAAAGTTGCCATCATGGTTAAAATCTATCCATGCGTTGAGCACACTACTTTCGGAAGAACCGTTTACAGTAACGATTATTTTACTTGTTCTTCCGACTTGCATAAGTACAGGGAACTGCACACCATCATCGTCGTTGTTGCCATCAGAACTATCATCGCTAAGAGGGAAGGGGCTACCATCAGTTTCACCATCAATCAGCGTACCTAGAACCAGGGATGAGATTCCATGACGAGCCCCTGAGTTGGCGTATGAAGTATGGTAGCTATCGGGAGCGTCACCAAAATCTGTGTATTGACTTGGCTCCACTGGTGCTAAAGCGCAGCGGGCTCCGTCGTTAGAGTTGCTGGAAGGGCCGTAAGCAAAAAAGCTCGCAGTTGACTCAAGACCATTAAGTGATACACGGAATATAAAGCCATTACTATTATTGCTGGCGTATAAATTGCCATCAACATCGAAGTAGACAGCGCCGAATGTTAGCTTGTAGCCGAGCTGATTTTTGTCTAATAACTGGTTTAATCGAGTGGCTGTTCCATTACCGACATTAATCTCCCATAGGTAACCATTGCCATCGATACTATAAGCGAGTGAGTTGTCTGGATGAAAGGCCAAATCATAGATTGCAGGGTTACCAAATTGGCTAGATGGCGATACAAGAGTCATTTGGAGTGAATCGAGAGATATACGATAAAGACCATAATTCGGTCGGTAGCCGTACCAAGCATTTTCTGCCAATGACACATCACCGACATAAATTGAACTCGGTGCTCCTGCGGGTTTGGTTATGGAAAGGGTATACTTAGTAAATGTACTATCGATCAATGCGAGAGAAGCTGCCCCATAGTCCCAACCATAGATGAAGTCATCATGTTGGCTATAACCCACCGCATTAATTTTAGCAGAGCCTAAAGTAGAATTGAGTGTGATGTAGCTACCTAAGTCAATGTTCACACCATAAGCCACAGGGGTTCCAGACGGGTTTTGGATCAAGAATGCTTCAGTCGGGCAATCGCTGAATGGCAGTTGTGCATGACTGGACAATGTCACGAATGATGCGACAAGACTGGCCAACAGAGAGCCAAGTTTTGAAAGCTTTGCAGGCATAGTTTTTTCTCAGAGTTGTTCGACTTATTCCAAGAGTTGCATAGTGTGTGCCATATGCTTGAGCCCTGTTATATATAGGGTTTGCGTTCATTTTCTCAATATGAGAAGCTTCGGCATCCTTTTTGAGAATCAAACTGAGTTGATTTAGCACAACATGATTATTGAATTTGAAGAAAAGCTACTCGAGCTGATCGATGAGCGCATTGCGTCTGCATCGGATGATGAACTTTTTGCAGGTGGGTACTTACGTGGTCACATTTCGCTGTCGGCAGCTTCATGCGAAGAAGACGGAATTAATGATGTTGAAGAGTTAAAGCAGCGCATTGTGGCTAGCCTAGAACAAGCTCGTTCGGAGCTAACGCCAGCGGATAGATGCATCGTAAATGATTTGTGGCTGGAGTTGGCAAACAACGCCTAATCACGGATTACGTCGATCTCGACACCCTTTCAAACATATGTGGTTGTTGCTTTATCACTCTCTTTCTATGCTAAGTCTTAGGAACAGAAAGAATAAGGAACAACCACAATGCTCATTGTTGCTTTTGGAGCGTCAACCAGCTCAGCCTCTATTAATAAAACACTTGCCAGCTATACCGCCCATCTTGTCCCAGGTGCAGAGGTGAAAGTACTCGACCTTAATGACTATCCCGTCCCTATTTTTAGTGAAGATACAGAGAAAGAAATTGGTCAAGCAGAAGGGGCAAAAGCTTTTTTGGCAGATATTGCTCAAGCGGATGCCTTGGTGATTTCATTCGCAGAACATAACGGCACTTACACCGCAGCGTATAAGAATTTATTTGATTGGTCATCGCGTATTGAACGCGAAGTCTTTCAACACAAGCCGGCGATCTACTTATCTACTTCTCCTGGCCCTGGAGGTGCAAATAACGTGTTGACGACAGCATTAGGTTCCGCTGCGTTTTTTGGCGCTCAATTGAAAGCTTCATTATCGGTTGTCAGTTTTTATGACAAGTTTGACATTGAAAACGGTGTATTTAACGATCATCAAATTGTTGAACAGCTCAAACAAGCAGTAGGTCAGTTGTTGAAAAAGTAATATAAATCTGATTATTCTGCATAGTTTAAAGATTAAAGCCAAACGCAAAGAATGTATTTGGCTTTATATTTTTGAATCAATGTTGATTCGTGATGTTTTTCGCAAATATCCATCGCTCTAATAAAGCTCAATAATGACTGATTAACAGTAATGATATTGTTTAATGCTAATTAATTGAGTTTATTGTGCTTATGGAGTAGTTGGCTTGATAAATAAAAAAATAAACAAATTTACGTTTTTTACCGTGATGCTTTGCTCTTTACTGATGTCAAATGGTGCAATGGCAAGCCGAAGTTTTGATAGGGAAAAGCTAGACCGATTCTTAACGATGCTTGCTGATAATGATTTAGCAATGTTAAGTGTAGCAATCAATGAGAAGGGCAAATCGACCTACATCAATCAGACGGGCTACTCGCAACTCTCTGAGAGGTGGTTTTTGCCTGATACGAAAACTCTAGCCACCTCAGATACTCGTTATAAAATCGCGTCTATTTCGAAGAGTTTCACTGCTGTATTAGTCTTCCAATTGATTGAGCAAGGGAAGTTGAGCTTATCCTCCCGACTGTCTGATTATTATCCCGAGATTCCAAACGCAAACTTAATCACGATTGAACAGCTTTTGTCCCATTGGAGCGGTATATTTAATTATACAAATGCCCCCAATTTAGAAGCCAGTTGCCAACAAGACTACACGCCAGAGGAGTTGGTAGAAATCATTGCAAGTCATCGTCCATCACTACCGCCTGGAGTAAGTAACGAGTATTCGAATTCTAATTATGTATTGTTAGCCGGTATTATCGAGCAGGTTACAGGTAAAATATATGACGAGCTATTAGAGTCAAATATCATTGAGAAAGCCAAACTTACGCAGACTTCTTTTTGTGGCTCTGTATCTTGTGAAGGTTATTCAGACTCTTATTATTTGGTCAATGGTAATTGGTCAAAGTCTTTCGATTGTTCTCATACGTACGTAAGAGGCTCAGGGTCAATGATCTCAACCCCAAAAGATTTGACGTTATTCGCCAATGCTTTGTTTAATGGTGATCTGGTTTCTGAAGAGTCATTTCATACTATGAAAGGTATCTCGAAACAACATGGTAAAGGTTTGTCTCCCATTCCTTTTCACTATCGAATGATGTATGGACATATGGGGGCTATTGACGGCATTCGCTCGATATATGGCTATTTTGAGGATGATGATGTCTCCATTGCGCTTATCTTAAATGGCAGCGCTACAAATCACCACAATGTGCTAGTGGGGATTTTGGACATTTATTATGACAGAGCATTTGATATTGATGATTTCAAAGTGAGGTGAATTTGTGATTTTTTGCAGCATTAACGGTTTATTTAACGCCAATGCTGCAATTATCTTATTGCGCTTTGATCTCTTTACCTTTTCTTAGCTTACGTACCCACATACGACTAGGGTCTAATTGCTCGAGTAAATCGACGGGCAATGGCAGTGGGTCACCACAAATCTGTGACGCTAGTATTTCTGCCATCAACGGCGCTGAACTCAATCCACGAGAGCCTAAACCAAGAAAACAGTACAGGTTGGCATAATGAGGTGTTGTAGCTGCATGCCGTGTGCTGTCACTCAAATTGGCGTAAGCCGATTTTATTTTCTCGAAATTGCCGACATTGCCAATGAATGGCAGGTGATCACGACTTACACAACGAATACCTTGGCGAGATTGATTACTTGAACTATCAACCTCATCCGCCCAAGGCTGATTTGGCACACAGTGACGTAGTTTATCTGCATTTTCTTTTTGCGCGACTGGGTCAAATAAGTAATTCAACTGACTACGATCGTAGCTTGCACCAATACAATGGTGTTGGTTGTTTGGGTTTACAGGTGTCATATAGCCGTCGTAACACAACACAGTTTTCAGTTTGGTTAATGAATCAGTCGTTGGAATATGGCTCACTTGCCCTTTTACCTGCCCGAGAGGAATGTCTTTGCTTTGTGAGAAAGAGGCAAACTCGTTGCCATTAGCAATTACTACACAATCATGCTGGAAAGTTTCGCCATTGGATTGTAGTTGCCAAGAATTGCTTTCAACTTGCTCTAACACATCAATTTTATGTGCAAATTTTGCTTCAAATTGCTCATTCTTATCTAAGTGTTCAATCAAGCCTTGGGTTAACTCTGCGGGACATAGCCAACCGCCAAGTGGATAGTGCACGCTAGCCATATCTATCGGCAAGCCAATAGTCTGGCTGGTTTGTGTTGCATCCAGACTATTAATCAGTTGAGGGTCGAAGTGACCTTCAAGCATATTGTCTAGTTTACTCGCTGATTTATCGTCCCATTTTAATTGCGTCACCCCACACCAATCGTGATCAAATGGGAATTGTTCTGCTGCTTGGTCGACAAATTGACGGGCAAATAAGAACGCTGGAGCAAATACGCGAGAGACGTTATGGTGTGCGCCATTCAATAGCGGGTATACCGCGCCTTGTCGATTGCCTGATGCGCGCTTTGCGGCCTGTTCATCTTGGCAATACAGGGTCACTTTTTGACCACGGCGTACGAGTGTATTCGCGAGTGCAGCACTGGCGATACCACCACCAATAATCGCGATGTGCTTGTGTACAGGGCTGGCTGAACGATGGAACCATGGTTTGATATTACTATTCGCTTTCCGCTCTAGCAGGCAACCGGCAATCATGTCACGCTTGGTACCAAAGCCTTTGACCTTTTTCATATCAAAGCCAGCTTCTATCAAGCCTCGACGCACAAAACCAGCGGCAGTGAATGTTGCGCAGCTGCAATCTATTTTGGCGAGCTTCGCCATGCCATCGAATAAGCTTTGGTTCCACATTTCTGGGTTTTTACTTGGTGCAAAGCCATCAAGGAACCATGCATCGACAACACCGTGTTCGGGCACTGGCACTAATGGCATGCAGTCTTTGATATCGCCAAACCATAGATCGAGCGTGATTGCGCCATCAGCTAGAACAATACGATGGCATTCAGGTACGGCAATAGGGTAATGACGTTGCAGTTGCTCGGCATATTTGGTGAGTTCAGGCCAAGATTGATGCGCTTTAGCAAGATCGGCTGAGCTCAGAGGATATTTCTCAAAACTGATGAAGTGCAGCTCTTGGAGTGGTGCTTTAGGGTTTTGTTGTTTAAACTGCTCGAACCATTGCCATACAGCTAAAAAATTTAACCCTGTGCCAAATCCTGTTTCGGCAATCACGAAGCGGCGTTGGTCATATTCTTGCCATCTTTGTGGAAGATTATTTTGGCTAAGGAAGACGTAACGAGTCTCTTCTAGACCGTTTACGTTAGAAAAATAAACGTCATCGAACTGATCTGAAACAGGGGTTCCCACTTCGTTCCAGTCTAGTTTGGCATTGGTTATCGTAGTCATAATGTCTAATATTTGTGATTATTGACAGTAAAGTTGTGCTGATTGTACGGTTTTCAGTGAAAGCTGACCACTTCTGTGAGCTAACTTAGTTATTATCTAACGGTATTTTGAATTACAGGAATGTCATAATGAAACGAGTCGTAATCACCGGTATGGGTATTGTTTCAAGTATCGGTAACAACGTCGAAGAAGTTTTAGTGTCTCTAAAAGCGGGTAAATCTGGCATCACTGCGTCTGAGCAGTTTAAAGAGCACGGTCTACGCTCTCAAGTTTGGGGTGATCTAAAAATCAACCCAGCAGAGCATATTGACCGTAAACAGATGCGCTTTATGGGTGATGCGGCTGCGTATGCATACCTATCAATGCAACAAGCAATCGAAGATGCCGGCTTAGCTGACGATCAAGTGTCCAACGATAGAACAGGTATTGTTGCCGGTTCTGGTGGTGCTTCTTCACTTAACCAAGCGGTTGCGGTTGATACTTTACGCGAAAAAGGCGTGAAGCGTATTGGTCCTTACATGGTACCGCGTACGATGTCTTCTACTGTGTCAGCTTGTTTGGCTACACCATTTAAGATCCGTGGTGTTAACTACTCGATGAGTTCTGCATGTGCAACTTCAGCACACTGTATTGGTCATGCGATGGAGCTTATCCAACTGGGTAAGCAAGATATCGTATTCGCTGGTGGTGGTGAAGAGCTTGATTGGACTCTAACGATGATGTTTGATGCGATGGGCGCTCTTTCTACAAAGTACAACGATGCACCAGAACAAGCATCACGTACTTATGATGCAGACCGCGATGGATTCGTTATTTCTGGCGGTGGCGGCATGATGGTCATTGAAGAACTGGAGCATGCTCTAGCTCGTGGCGCTAAAATTTACGGTGAAATCGTTGGTTATGGTGCGACTTCAGATGGCTACGACATGGTTGCTCCATCAGGTGAAGGCGCAGTGCGTTGTATGAAGATGGCAATGCAAGCCGTTGACAGTGTTGACTATGTAAATACGCACGGTACATCAACGCCTGTGGGTGACGTGAAAGAGCTAGGTGCTATCCAAGAAGTCTTTGCGGATAACAGCCCTGCGATTTCTGCGACTAAAGCGATGACTGGTCACGCGTTGGGCGCTGCGGGTGTACACGAAGCGATTTATTCGACGCTAATGCTGCACAATAACTTCATTGCTCCAAGCATTAACGTCAATACTCTAGATGACGCAGCGAAAGGTTTAGACATTGTCACTGCTATGCGTGAAGCAGAGCTGACAACTGTAATGTCAAACAGTTTTGGTTTTGGTGGTACTAATGCCACGCTCGTTATTAAGAAATATCAAGGTTAACGAAATTCGTCGGCTAATGTTTTAGCTGACGACCCAGTTTCCAGAGCTTGACCACCGCCTAATTGGTAATGGTTGAACAGACGCAAAATTTGACCCCTGGAGAGCGGGTCGAATCCTTTTGTTCTGGATCTTACCGGTCTCATCATGAGGCCGGTTTTTTATCCCCTTACTATCGAAGGCAATCATTTTTTACTTAACTGATTGCAACGGATTCAAATCATCATTTCCGAAATTTTTTGCGAAGTTCGTACCTGATTGAAGTACTTAAAGAGTTCATAATAGGGCTTGGTACAATGAGTGTCCCCTGATTAAATGTAAAAATATCTGGTTGCTGTTAGCATGCTCTGAATGGATGCTAGCTTTGCTCGATGACATGGTTCATTTGAGTTGATAGGGATTGGTCTACGGACTCCCTTGCTACAACGGCAATGATTTGGGTATAACTATTTTATTAGAGCTTGTTAGAGTTACGACAGTGCTCGACACCGCTCGTTGATTTCTGCACAATCCTGTTAAAACCGCATAAGAATACGAAAGATAATGAAAATTCTAATTGATGAAAACATGCCTTACGCTGAAGAGTTATTTGACCAACTTGGTGAAGTGATTTTAAAACCAGGTCGGACGCTAACTGCTGATGATTTAGTTGATGTTGATGCGCTCATGATCCGCTCGGTGACCAAAGTGAATGCTGACCTGATTGCCAAGGCGAACAAACTTAAGTTTGTCGGCACGGCGACAGCGGGTATGGATCACGTCGATCAAGCATTGTTGCGTGAACGTGACATTTTCTTCACAGCAGCTCCGGGGTGCAATAAAGTCGGTGTCGCTGAGTACGTGTTTAGCGTAATGATGGTACTGGCACAACAACAAGGTTTTTCGGTGTTTGATAAGACCGTGGGCATTGTCGGTGCAGGTCAAGTCGGCAGCTACTTACAAGATTGTCTAGAAAGCATTGGTATTAAGTGTCTTATTAATGATCCACCTAAGCAGGCGAGTGGAGATACGCGTCAGTTTACTCCACTAGACGTGCTACTTGACCAAGCTGATATTATTTCGCTGCATACCCCTATTGTTCGTGATGGTGAATATGCAACGCATCATATGATTGATCAAACTGTGCTTGATTCCTTGCGCGCAGATCAAATTTTAATTAATGCAGCGCGTGGTCCGGTGGTAGATAATCAGGCATTAAAACAGCGTTTGCAGAAGCGAGATGGCTTTGCCGCGGCTTTAGACGTATTTGAATTTGAGCCAGATGTTGATATGGAGCTGCTAACTCTGCTAGCATTCGCGACCCCACATGTTGCTGGCTATGGTTTAGAAGGCAAAGCGCGCGGAACCACGATGATCTTTAATAGTTACTGTGAGTTCTTAGATCTGCCCCTAAAAGCGGAAGCTTCGGATCTCTTGCCTATCGCACCAGTACCGAAAGCGACTCTTCAACATGCTTGGGATGAAGCGACGCTGCACAATCTGACCCAGATCATCTATGATGTTCGTAAAGACGATGCGTTGTTTCGACGTGAGATCGCCAAACTGGGCGCATTTGATCAGATGCGCAAAGATTATTGGGATCGCCGCGAATATGGTGCAGTAACGCTAGTAGGCGACAAAACGTGTAATTTGGAGCCACTAGCGAAATTAGGTTTTCAAATTGAGGTAAGTGAATGAGCCAACAATATAATGTGGCCGTGTTTGGTGCGACGGGAGCGGTCGGTGAGACGATCATTGAAGTGCTACAAGAACGCAAGTTTCCTGTAGGCGAATTATACCTGTTAGCCAGCGAACGCAGTGAAGGTAAAACTTACCGCTTTAACGGCAAAACGATTCGAGTGCAGAATGTAGAAGAGTTTGATTGGTCTCAGGCTCATATTGCATTATTTTCAGCGGGTGGTGAACTGTCTGCGAAATGGGCACCAATCGCAGCTGAAGAAGGCGTGATCGTTATAGACAATACCTCACACTTCCGTTACGAATTTGATATTCCGCTGGTTATTCCAGAAGTGAACCCAGAAGCGATTGCTGAATTTCGCAACCGCAATATTATTGCCAATCCAAACTGTTCAACTATCCAAATGTTGGTGGCACTAAAACCGATTCATGATGCAGTAGGTATTGAGCGTATTAACGTTTCAACTTATCAATCAGTTTCGGGTGCGGGTAAAGCTGGTATTAATGAGTTGGCGAGTCAAACCGCTAAATTGTTGAATGGTCTTCCAGCAGAAACGGAACAGTTTACACAACAAATTGCTTTCAACTGTATTCCACAGATCGATCAAATGATGGAAAACGGCTACACCAAAGAAGAGATGAAGATGGTGTGGGAAACACAAAAAATCTTCAATGACCCTTCAATTGCAGTCAATGCAACTTGTGTACGTGTACCAGTATTCTATGGGCACGCTGAAGCTGTGCATGTAGAAACACGTGCGCCAATTGATGCACAAGAGGTAATCCAACTATTGGAAAATACTGAAGGTGTGGAAGTGTTCCACGGTGAAGATTACCCAACTCAGGTTCGTGATTCAGGCGGTAAAGATCATGTGATGGTTGGTCGTATTCGCAATGACATTAGTCATCATAGTGGAATCAACCTATGGGTTGTGGCAGATAACGTGCGTAAGGGGGCAGCGACGAACGCTGTTCAGATCGCAGAAGTGTTGGTCCGCGATTATTACTAAACGGATTAGTTAACTCTTTAAGCCTCGCACAATGCGGGGCTTTTTTAGTCGATACTGGGAAAAATGTGTGAGATTAATGCGATTATTAAGCTAGCCACACACTTTTTGGCTCTATCGCTATAGTTTTACTCTCATGATCCGATATATTTAACAGATCACGAATTTTTTTATTATGAGCACCGAGCAGAGCCTTATATGCGTCGATTTCTTCAACGTCTGCTAATGCCTATCGCGTTGGTAGTCGTGACTCAGACTCCCACTGTTAGTGCAGAGAGTATTCGCCTCACCGGGCCAAATGGTGAGATTCAATTGTCACCACAATTTGCTGAACAAATTACGCGTCGAGCTACTGATGTCAGTGAGCCATCTCGCTTTTATGGACCGACATCAGAGCAGGAAACGCTATGGGCAGTGGCTTCACGCTTGCGTCCATCAAATCAAGTGTCTGTTCAACAGACCTTATTGGCGATCTATCAGCTCAATCCACAAGCGTTTGAAAACCAGAACATCCATACTTTGAACCCTGGCAGTACCCTTCGTATTCCATCTTTAGCTCAGGCTCGAAGTGTTTCTAGTGATGAAGCAGTCCGCATTATGGATTTGCATCAGGCCCGTTTGGAAAGAAATACCACTGTACCTCAAATCAATAACACGCCTGCAGTGGTTAAGTCAGCCCAAGAAGTGCCCGCGGTAGAGGCAAAACCTCAATTAAATAGCATTGCTGCAAAGATCGAAAAACAAGAATTAGAGCCAAATAAAACAACGTCAACGACGGTTGCAGAAAAACCGTTAATTAAGCCTGTATCGGTAGGGAATATAGAAAAGCAGATCCAAAGCTCCGGCTCTGAGATGACTGCACTTGAAGAGAAAAATCACCGCCTTCGTCTAATGCTCGCGGAAGTACAGACCGAAGTTGATGGCCTTAAACAAGAACTGGGCGATGAAAGTAGAATTCGCTCAGAAGTTGAAAAGCAACTTGAAGCAGAGCGCCTACGTTTAGCGGAAGAGCAACGTAACGCTCCAAGTATGTTGGACAATATGTTGTCCAACGGCTGGTTAGTGGCTGCTTTAGCGATAATACCAGGTCTGTTGATTGGACTCATTGCAGTTGTTCTTATTGGACGTAAAAAGTCAGAAGCACAACAAGCAGCGACGGATCTTACACAAAGTCCGGTTGTGAATACTGCGGCCGCACCAATGGTTACCGATGCACTTGATGATGATGTCGAGGATGAACTTGATCTCGACGATGACTTGTTTGGTGAATCAAGTGATGACGACCTGTTGTTCTCAGATGATATAGAACTTAATAATTCAGAATCTGATGAAGCGGATGTCTTTGCTGATCTTGATGATGGCGATCTTGATTTCAATCTAGAGAATGAAAATGATGATGATCCGTTTGCTGCTATAGGTGAAGACGGTGCGCTCGATGAATCAATCGCTTCCCCAGGTATTAGCAGCAACGGGATCAGTGTTGATGCAGATGAAAAAGCGCTTGGTCTCGAAGAGATGGAAAGAGCATTAGATGACGTCATTATTGAAGATGAGTCGGAAGGTGACGATTTCGACCTTTCAGATAGTGCGGTTAACCAAGCTGAGTTGGATGACTTATTTAGCTCAGCGTTGAGCACGCCCGATTCCGATAATGGGGTTGAGCAGTCAATGCTTGATGAGCTGCTTAGCGAAACGTCGGCTGATGATGGGTCATTAGATTTTGACAATTTACTTGATGAGTCAAGTGATGGATTTGATTTAGATAGTGATGATAGCCAATCGTTTGAATCACTCAATATCGCTTCCGATAGTGAGATCGACGATTTATTTGCCCAAGTAGAAGCGCAAGCAAATCTTGAACAAATGGAAGAGGCTGCCAAGTCATCGGAAGAACAAGACGCATTAAACAAGTTAGAAGATGAAAGTACGGCGTTATTTGATGAGTTATTCGAACCATCACTAGAGACAGATAAATCAGCACTTGAGCAGCCTCAGTTATTGGATGAGTTACTTGATGTTGGGGAAGATGACTTTGACCTAAGTTCGGATGATGACAATGTCGATCTTTTAGATGAGTGGTTGGATGATAGCGATGATGATCAAGCTCTCATTGGAATGTCGGAAGATTCTACGGCAATGTTGGATGAGTTGTTAGAGGGTGATGAAGATTTTGATGCGTTCACACCGAAGCCTGCTCAGTCCATAGATGAGTTAATTGATGAAACCAACTCAGACGAAGACGATATTCTTGAAGGTTTTGACCCAAATTCAACCGAGATGTTGGATGAGTTATTAGATGAAGAAGAGCTTGAGGAAAGTGCTGCAAACTCTACTTACAACGCTGACAGTACCGATTTACTTGATGACGTTCTCAATGATGATGACACCAGTGAAGATTCTGAATTTGGTGATGAATCGACGGATTTATTCGAAGAACTTCTTGAAATAGAGAAAAGCAGTTTAAATCCTACTTCATCCCCTGTTGAAGAGCAGATTGAAGAAATAGACGCGTCAGTCGACGTTTCAGACCATGAAGAAAGCAACTTAGAACCAGTTGCCGAAGTGGGTGACACTGGAGCGAAGGACAGTGAATTCTCAAGCGAAGATTTCGTTGATGACATGCGGAATGTTGCACCAGAAGAGGATCCATTGCTTGGTGAATTTAATTTTGATCAGTTAGCGGATGATGCGAAATTAGATGTTGAATCAGCGGATGAAGAGATGCAATCCTCTTTGCCAGAGCCAGAGCCAGAGCCAGAGCCAGAGCCAGAGCCAGAGCCAGAGCCAGAGCCAGAGCCAGAGCCAGAGCCAGAGCCAGAGCCAGAGCCA